>JAKSLO010000042.1 GCA_024401185.1 Bacteroidaceae bacterium
ACATCCTTCTGCTCTTCTGTGGTGTTGCGCAGCAATTCCTCCATTCTCTCCTTCAAGGCTATGTTGTACTGTATGCCGGTGGATAGGGCAGTTATGAGGATGCCGATTATCAGCGTCCAGTAGAAGAACGTGAAGAAAAGGTCGAACGAAAATGGCACTTGATAGAGGTATGCCACTAAAAGAAAATTCCCGACAGCAATGATTACTATCAGGCAGAATATAGAGCATCCGTTATGCCAGATGCGCCAGGGGGTGACGCGAGTGTAGATGAACTTGAGAAACGTCCACATGTAGATGGCATGGCAACAAAACGTGACTATGCCAAACAGAGCTGATGCAAGTAGCTTGTTGCCCTGATAGGAAGCAAAGCCGAATGGCTGCAAGAAGTAGAGTATTGCCCAGATGATGACACCATAGGCAATACTTTCTTTTATGTTTTGCTTCTTCTTGTTAAAAGGATAGGTCCGTTTGAGGAATTCACAATTCATAATTCACAATTCATAATTGACTTCGTCGAGCTCTTCGACCTTTACAATGCACAATTCAATTCATATTTTTTGGTTTCTAAGATTCACTCTCTCTCACACGATTTCCACAAGCACCACAAAAATACTAAAAATAAATGAAAGTAATGCAAGGATGTCGAAAAATCTAAACTTATGCGAGTGTGAAATGGCAAAACAGCGACTTTATGGTAGAAAAATGAACTAAAAGAGGGATTTTTGCACAAATACTTTGTTGATTGTCGTGGTATGTCAGAAAAAAGCAGTACCTTTGTGTGAAAGAATTGAGAAAAATATAATTAAAGATTGAATTTATTTATTTTTAGTGATGATCGATTTTGCAGATAAATCTATTGATGAAATGAGCGAAGAGGAATTGCGCTCTGTATTGAAAGCACAGATGGTGCGCAATGAGTTACTTGTACGTCAGAACAAATTTACACTTTTCAGGTACGACATTGTACGCGATGTCATGAGTATCCTGTTTGTGACGCCCGAAGGTGAGGTGAAACCGGGGTACTTTCCGAACTATTCCAAGGAGGTGCCGGGGGTTATCCTCGACGAGAAGGAACATAAGCGCCTTCTGGAAACCCTAAACCGCATTGTGGAAGACCCCACCGCGCCCAAGGTGGGTGCCGTGGCATTTACCTACAAGGACGGTCGCCGCATAAGTGCTGAATACAAGGCTATATTTGATGAGACGGGTAGGCTGACCACCTTCGTGGGACAGCATGTAGATATGTATCACACACACGAGCGTATGATGAGCACCATCGAGTCGCTCACCAACCGCAAGCAACTGGCCGACTCGATGATGAACTCTTACGATTCCATCATCCTGGTGGACCTCACAGATATGAGTTTCCAGATTGTACGTGCCTCACAGGGTGTACGTGCCATTAGTGGACAGGTGGACAATATCCTCGAACTCGCCAATATATACCGCGACTTCTATGTCGATAAGAACGAGCATGCCATGTTTGACAACTTCATCAACGTGTCCACGCTGAGCGAACGATTGGCTGGCGTGAAATCCATTTCGTGTGACTATCGTAGTGCCAACATAGGCTGGTGCCATTTGCGCATTGCTCCGATGCACTATGACACGAACGGTAAGCTCACGCAGGTGATGCTTACCGTGGAATCTACCGAGTCGTGGCATTCCACCAAGCCTTTGCAGTCGCTCACGCTGATGGACGGTCTGACGGGCTTGCTGAACAGAACCACGGGCGAGGCAACCATCAAGAAGGCACTGAAGATAAAGCACAGAAGCCTGTACATGCTCATCGACTGCGACTACTTCAATGCCATCAACACCATGCTGGGACAGCCTGTGGGCGATATGCTGCTCATTGAGGTGGCCAAGGTGCTGAAAAACATCTTCCCCAGGGACATCGTGGTGCGTTCGGAGAATGATGAGTTTCAGGTGTATGCCTCTAACGCCAATGTGCTGGGTAAGGCGGAGGCATTTGCCGAGGAATGCTTCAAACAGCTGCAGAAGTCCATCTCGCATATCGACATCCCCGAGATGCAGGGCATCACAACCAGCATCACGGCGGGCATGGTGAGCATAAGCGGCCATACCCCTGTGGCATTCGACGAGGTGTATGCCCTGGGGCAGAAGCATCTTCGCAGGGCCAGGAAGAAGGGCGGCGCAACGTTCTCGCATGAGATGATTTGATAACCAATAAATAACAAAAACATGAAAAGACTATTTGCCACAGCTTTGATGGCTGTGAGTGTGGCGCTGGGTAGCGTGGCACAGAATGCAGATCCAGAATTGGAACACGTGCTGGATTTGAAAGTGAAACTGGGTGGCGCGTTTGGCGTGGGTGAGACTGTCAAGGGCAACCGTTTCGTCATCCCCATTACAGGTGGCACCTTTGAGGGCCCACGCATCAAGGGTGAGGTGCTGAGCGGCGGTGCCGACTATCAGTTGCAGAACATGGACAAGGGCCGTACCGACCTGGAGGCCATCTACTGCATCCGTACTGATGACGGAGTGAACATCCACGTTCGCAACAATGGTATCATTGCCGGTAACTATTTCTATTGCTCTCCCAAGTTCGAGGCTCCCCTCGACAGTAAGTATGCCTGGCTGAACAATGCCATCTATGTGTGCAAGCCTTTCGGATTCATGGACGGCGGCATCTCTCTGCGTGTGTGGAAGGTGCGCGATGCCTATAACTTCGAGAGCACCATCAAGCCCATCATGCCTGTGCCCGACGAGATTCGCAAGCCTTGTGCCAAGCAGGGAAAGATTGAGACCTTTACCTACACCGCCCATCGCAGTGGCAAGACCATGAAGAAGCGTGCCCAGGTGTACCTTCCCTATGGCTATAAGGCCAAGGACAAGAAGACCAAGTATGACGTGCTGTACCTGATGCATGGCGGTGGCGACAATACCACTTCGTTCCTTACCCCTCCCAACAACTGGTTCGCTCTTCGCGACGTGCTCGATCACCTCATTGCCGAGGGTAAGATGCGTCCCATCATCGTGGTTACCCCCACCTTCTATGATGACGACCAGAATATCGGGGCCAACCGCATGGACGATGCTACGGCTATGACCCGTAACTTCCACACAGAGTTGCAGAACGACCTTATCCCTACCGTCGAGAAGGCATACAACACCTATCTTGAGGGAACCGACAGCGTGGCTGTCAGCAAGTCGCGCGAACATCGTGCATACGGTGGTTTCTCTATGGGTGCGCTCTCAACCTGGTATCAGCTGGCATACGGCGTGAATGCCGTAAAGACCTTCATCCCCTTGAGTGGTGACATCTGGGTGTATGATGAGGCTGGCAAGAAGCAGGATGCCAAGGTGGCTGCCGAGTGGATTAACGGCATGCTGGAGGCGAGTCCTTACGGAAAGGACTTCGAGGTGTATGGCTATACTGGTACCAAGGACGTTGCGGGCAATCCCATGAAGGCAGTTGTTGAGGCTCTCGACAAGTATGCTCCTATGTTCCGCTACAACACTCCCGATGCTAACCTCCGCTTCTCTATGAAGCAGGATGGCGAGCACTTCTATGGCCATATCAACGAGTACCTTTACTGGGCACTCCCATTGATTTATAAGAAGTAAGTAGCCCCCCTAACCCCCGTGGGGGAATAAGGGCAATGTAGAGCTGTTTTCCCCACGCTTCTCCCGAGGTTCCCCCGTAGAGCCTACACAAATGCGTGGAGAAACGTGGGGGAAACACGAGTGAAGGTCGGGTGAAGTTCATAGTTGACTTCGTCGAGCCCTTCGGCCTTCAAAGTTATGAGTTCATAGTTGTTCTGCACAATGCATAATTCACAATTGGCTGGCGCGACGTCGCGCCAGCCAATTGTCATTGTGATTAAGAGAGTCTCTTTGTTTAATTCCCAAAGATTGGGCAAGAGGTCGTATGTAACAAATCCCTCCCCATTATGGGGGAGGTGCCGCATAGCGGCGGAGAGAGCCTTTTTTCTCTAAAAACTATCCTTTGTCAAGAATTGTCTCAGATGAAGGTGTGTTATTCCGTTTTCATCGGTCTTTGTGACGAGTGGAGTCATAGAAATGACATACTTGGGATAGTTGTCCTTGATGGCATGCAGATTGCCAAATTCCCGTTTACGTGTGGCTTCATCTGCAATAAGGTAGGAGGCTTGTACGTAAACGCGTTGACCTTGTGGCTTATTGCATACAAAGTCTATCTCTCCCGCTTGAAGCACGCCTACCGTTACCTCGTAGCCCAAACGAATGAGGTGGTTGTAGATGACATTTTCGATAGCTTTCTCTATGTCGCCTTCACGTGCGCCACCAGCAAGTGCATTGCGTATGCCATTGTCTTCGAAGTAGAATTTGTCATTGCTCTCAAACAAACGTTTGCCATGGATGTCAAATCTGTTTGTCTTGTGAAGTATGTAGGCATCGCATAGCGCTTTTATGTAGTTGGTAATGGCTGTTGAGGTGATGTTTTCGCCTTGCGACCTCATGTATTTTGCAATGCTATTGGCAGAAATGATTTTGCCTGTGTTGTCGGCCAGAAAGCGGATGAGGTTTTCAAGGAAGGGCACATTGCGTATCTGGTTGCGCATAATCACGTCTTTTAAGAGTACGGTGTTGTACACATCCATCTGATATTCACGTGCATCTTGTTCCTCAAGTCCGTAGCGTACAAGTCCGGGAAGCCCGCCAAACTGTATGTACTTGGCTAATGCTTCGTCGCTGTCGGTAAGGTTATGGAACACAATGAATTCCTCGTAGCTTAGCGCTTGAATATAGATTTCCTTGTAACGGCCACCGATTTTTGTGCTGAGGTCGCTACTCAGCATCTTCGAGTTGCTACCCGTTATGATAATCTCAATGTGGGGTTCCTCGTAATAGCTTCGAATACTCTTTTCAAACTCCTCTATGTCTTGTATCTCGTCAATCAGTATGTAGTTCATCTTCTCTGCATCGAGGCGTTCGTCGATGTAGGCGTTCAGGTCTTTACTGGTTCGTATCGACTCAAACTCATGCTTCTCCTTATTGATGTAGATGATGTGGTTGTTTCCATCCTTGGAGACAATGTCTTTGAATAGACGAAGTATGAAGCTCTTGCCAATTCGTCTTTGGCCCGTCAGAATAATGATGGTATCTTTGCCCAGATACTTATTGATTCGCTCGATGTATTGTTGCCTAAGAATAGCTTTCATGTCTTTAGTGATGATGAAATGTAACTTGTTCTTTGCAAAAATAGTGATAATTTCTTTTTATAGAGAGAATTTTTGGCAAAAACGCGAAAAATTTCTTTTATAGAATGAGAAATTTGCATTTTCGTGCATTTCTTCTTTTATAAAATGAATTTTGCTGCTGCGTACTCTTACTGGTTTGTCCATGGTTATGATTTTTGTTTTGTGGTAAAAGCAAAGATAACCAAAAGGGCTGATACTTCGTGCAAGTACCAGCCCTAAATTTATCAATTCAAAAAAAGTTTTACCGGACAGCAATATTTCTTAGTAAAGAATTTCTCTGCGTCTTTGCGTCTCTGTGTTCAATAAAAACATCGCGCCAGCGATTTTTCACTATTCACTTCTCGCATGCGAGACCGTCTCTTTGTTTAATTCCCAAAGATCGGGCAAGAGGTCGTATGTAACAAATCCCTCCCCATTATGGGGGAGGTGCCGCAAAGCGGCGGAGAGGGTCTCTTCGGGGGAAGGGTCTTCCTTCCTACCTTTTTATTTCTTTTGCAAGAGGTATTTGACGTATTCCGTTTTCAGTTTATTAACTGTTAGAGGTTGGTTGATGCCACACTCCAAGAGGTTTTGGATGGCTCGTGTCATCAAACCGAGCGAGAGGTTGGTGCACTTTCCGTTGATGAGCTCTGCAGGAGGAGCATAGAGCGTGGGAGTAATATCGCGTCCCAGATTAACACAATCGATGCGCTGACCCCAGTGTCCACCCAATGCGACTGCCAGTTCTCCTAAATCAACGAGCCCCGTGCTCATAGACTTTACCCCAGTGGTTTTGTCTTCAAGACCAGGATGGTAGCCGGTGTAATAGGTGTTGCTGAAAGTACAATTTCCGGAATTGTATCCTACAGTGGGCTTTACATATTGTGCAGTTGATGGGGTTGTTGGTCTTATTTCTGTAACTTTGGCGAATGAGTTCTCTATCGTGCAAGCTGAGGTGACTTGGCCAGCAAGAACTCCTATCTTATCCTTTGCCTTTATAGTAGCAGTAGCTCCGCACTCACTGAGGCCCATCGTGCCATAGGCAAGGTTGATGTCCAGGCTACCCACGATGCCACCCACTTGATTGGTTCCCTTTGCCTCAATGGTAATGTCGGTTGACTGGCAACAGGAGAGAGGCCAGTATGAACGACCTACGATGCCACCCACGTAACCGTAGGTTTTTGTACTTTCGGAGTAAATATGGACATTATCGACAAAGCAATGGTGTATGCTTGAATTCGGCTCCCCACCAGTACTACCAGCCTTGCCCACAAGTCCGCCTATAAATGTACCTGAACTGCTGTTGGACTTACTTCTGACCACTGGGAGAGAAGAATATCGTCCTGTCAAGCACATGTACATCTCACCAACGCTCATGCAGCCTGCTATCAGGCCTACATAGTTGTTGGCTGTGATGTTACCGTGTATTTTGATGTGATGCAGTTTGGTGGTGAAGTCGGGGGCTTTCTTGCCCACCATAGCACCTACTTGGCCAAAGAGGCCCTGGTCGTTGGCTGTGCTGTTGTTGATGTAGAGGTCTGTAATCCAGTGAGAGCCGCCATCGTATTCGCCGATGAAGCCATTCTTGCCGATGGGCTCCCAGTTGAGTTCTGTCTCTCCTGTCTCCTCGTTGGCGGGATGGCAAAACTCTTTCAGGCTGATGTTCTTAGTCTGACGTGCCAGTACAGTCTCGGGATTAGCCTTGTATTCGGCAGAGTTCACATAGTTGCTCAACCACACCAGGTGGGGAGCATATTCGATGGTGTAGTATCCGTCTTTGTCCTTTACGGGAGCCTCGATGATGCCGCAATGCCCTACGCATCTGCCTTCCTCGATGTAGTGGTGTCCCTCGCTTCCATAGGGGCGATGGAGTCCCTCTGCGCTGTTGGTGAGATACTCGGTGCCAGGGATGGGGTATTCGGTACCGTTGCACACTTCTGCATAGTGTCTGAAGATGCGCATGCCGCCAGGTATGGGGTAGGCATCGTGGCCCAGCTGCTGACCGAAATGCTCAGCGTCCTGATTGAGTTTTAGGCATATACTGCCATCAGCAAAGTCAGACTCGGGCAGGCCATAGTAGGCTGTACCCACATTTCCGGAATCGCCATTGGCACTGTTGCCTCGTGGGGTTATGGCAGTTCCACCTTCGGTGTACTTGACTGAGGTACTATAGTATATGTTGCTGAAGGTATTGCTGAGGGGATAATAAGAGATGGCTCCCACTCCGCCTGACACCTTGCTGCTGATGTTACCAGCATTGAGACTGCTGTTGACCGTTGTATTTCTGTATGTTATGCCAGCCACACGCTCGTTTCCTTTTACTTCGCCAAAGTTGGCACAATGATCCACGTCGCAATAATTGATACAGATGCCGGCAGAGTAGTCGTTCTCCACTTCCTGGGCATCGAGGGTGCCATAGTTGGTACAGCGGGTTATCTTGGCAAAATAGGTACAGATGCCAGACATCTCGACATATTTTCCCTTTGCGGTGATGTTGACATAGTTGGTACATCCTTCTATCTTGCACGCCTTTTTGTCATCGGCATATCCTGCAATTCCTGCAACACGGGGTATAGTGATGCTTTCTGGGTAGAACTGAACCGCGATGGTTCCCCGTGCGCAGCAGTTAGTGATGGTGACGTCATCCGATTTATCCTTCCACATTAAGCCCACCAGCATACCAGCGTCGGATTCGCAGGTTATCTGCCCCTCAATGGTAAGGTTGGATAAGCTTCCACCTGAATTCAGATATTTGATGAAACCGGCTTTTTTTTCACCCGTCATCTCGCATCTGAAGTGGCTGATGGTATATCCCTGCCCGTCGAGGTGGCCTCTGTATTTTGGTATGGGAGTCCACTTGTATCCCTTCTGGTAGTAGGGAGTCATATCGATGTTGGCAGTCAGCACGGCGTTGATGTCATCCTTCATTGTGCTTGCCTGGTGGGCAAACCATGCGAGGTGGCTCGCCGTAGCTATCTGATAGACACCATCCACCTGAGTGGGCTCCATGCCGCATGCACATACGGTGCAGAAGCCATCGTTATATGTGTGACTTATGTATTGGAAGTGAGGGGTGGGGCTGTTGCTGTACTCCAGTTTACCAACAAGCTGATTGCTACAGTTGTATGTGCCGCCCACCAGATACACCCTGTTGGTATTGTCGTCCAGGTCGGAGGTCTTCAGGGTGGGCTTGCTTTTGGGGTCTGAGAGGTCCTGCACCCAATAGGTTTTCTCATCGCTGCCCTGTAGTGTGTAGGTGGCAAATCCGCTTGCTATCTGCTCGTCGGTAAATGCGTAGAAACCGCCTCCGCTGTAGGGAGTGGTGCCGATACACTTGGGGGTTTGGTATTGGATTGTACCTTGAATGACCGTTCCAACTCCTCCATTGCCCACACACTGGCTTTGGTAGAATAGCTGGCTGTCCACTCGGCCTAGTATGAGGCCTGGAGAACTGCCCTTTATGGTTGCCCCGTTGTTGTAGCTGTACTTGATGGTGCCTGCATGGCCCAATCCTACAATACCTCCGGCATTGCCACTACTGGCTGTTATGTTGCCATTGTTGACGCAGTGGTCAATGTCTCCGTAGGTCATTGTACCCACGATACCTCCTGTGTCGTTCATACCGTTGATCGTACCGTTGTTGATGCAGTCGGTGATGATGCCGTAGCTTTCGCCGAAGATGCCACCAAAGCCAGAACTTACTGTGTAGTTGTTCTTCCATTTAATCGCTCCATAGTTTTTGCAGCCTGTAGCGGTTCCGCCATTCAGAGCCTTGCCGCAGAGGCCGCCCACGTTCTTGCTACCCACGACCTCAGCATAGTTGGTGCAATTAACAAATTCAGGACCGAACTGATAACTCGTACCCACAAAGCCGCCCACGTTCTGGTCGCCTTCTACGGTTCCTGTAACTGTCACGTTTTCCATCGTCATGGCTCCGAAGTTCACAGAACCCACCACCATGCCCACGCCGTCGAAGCCATAGCCTTTCACGTTGCCCGATATCGTCAGGTTCTTAATGACATGGATACGGCCGCTGTCATCGAAATGAATGCCGGTATAGGCAATAAATCCAAGGCCTTGACCCGTCTTTCCGTCCGTGCGGTTGATGTAGAGGTTGGTAATCTGATGTCCGTCGCCATCTATTTGGCCCCAGAATGATGTAATGGGTTCCCAGCTGCCAATCGTGGGGCCGCACACGGGGCTGAGGTCGATGTCGGCGGTCAGTTTTATATAGACGTTCTTCTCAAGTCTGTTCACTCCGTCGTAGTAGCCCTCTTTCATTAGATTTTTCACCCAGAGAAGCTCAGCCAGGTTGCTGACCAGATAAGGCGTACTGGATATGCCTATGCCATTTCCTTCGGGTTTAGTAGGTGTTACATCTGCCTTTGCATGTAGTGATAGCATCATGATGCAAGTCAGCATCAGTGCTATTTTGTTCAGTTTGCTTATCATTTGGTTATAAGTTGTTATGTTGATGAGTAATTAAAGCTATTATCCGGAAAACCGGTTATTCCGGACTCTCCGGGCAACCCTGGAAAAACGTAGTGAAAAGTGACCTTTCGAATCTCTTCTAAAAGTCACTTTTCACTTATGCTTTGGGTTATCGGGCTACTTATTTCCCCCGGTCACGTTGCTCATGGAGTATCTGTTGCCAATCTTCATCGTAGAGAGATCTATGCTACTGGGATCTACGCCTTCGTGAAGAACGACTGCGATAGAGGGATCCTCAGGATTGTCCACCAAGGTGTTGCCCTGCTCGGTCTTGCAAAGGGTGAAGCCATCGGCACGCTCTTCGGTATCGTTGCTTGCAGCACGGGTGTAGTAGTCATAGTAAACAGAGGTGCTGTAGGGTTCCCACCATTCGCTGCCATAGTTGATGCTCTCCAATCTGAAGGGAGCGCCGGTGTCAGAGAAGTAACCGGTGAAGTGATGGTTGCTGAGGCTGTAGTCGTAGATGCTTGTATCCCACTCAGATTCTCCCTTGTAGTGGAAGGTGATGAGTCCGTCGTGGATGTTCCACTTCACATAGTGATAGATGTACTTGTAGGGACATGCCTCATTCCATACACGTTTGTTGCCGTAGCCGTCATAGTACCATCCTGCCGTGCGGTAGGGGTATTCGTCCACCTGCTTGCAATAGCCGTAGGATGAGTACATTATACTGCTGTTGAAATTCATGTAGGTGTCCATGCACTCCCAGGTGACGGTGATGCCGCTTCGGCGGTCAACGCCGCTAAAGTACATGCCAAAGTCACCATACCATTCGCCATTCAGTTTGAATGCCAGACGGTTGTCATCGTCACAAGAGGTGAGTGTGCCTGCGCCCAGAATGAGTGCTGTGGCAGCGAGGAAGAGGTTGCGTATTTTCTGGAAAGTATTCATAATTGTTATGTTTTATGGGATTATTACTTTGTTTCTGTTTTTAAATCTACTGCAAAGGTAGGCACTTTTGCTTGTATTACAAAGGAAAATCCCACATTTCTCATAGGAAAACCCCTTTTCGGTGAGGGGGAGTTCTTCCCTATGGGCTACTTGTGCGTCAGTCGGCCACGTTGTGGCGGTTGCCCGGATGCATGGTGGTGAGGTCTATGCTCTCGGGGTCAACACCCTTGCGCAGCACCACGGCCATGCTGGGATTCTCGGGGTTGTCCACCAGAATGTTGCCCTGCTCGGTGACGCACAGCGTGAAGCCGTCGGCACGCTTCGCACCCTCGTTGGCGGCAAAGCCATCGTGCGCTTTTTCAGCCTTTACATAGGTTCTGTAGCGCTCGTAATAGTGGTCGTTGACGTAGTTGTATTCGTTGCAGTAGTTTTTCCACCATGCCTCACCCATCTTGATGCTCTTCAGGCTGAAGGAAGCCCCAGTGTCGGCAAAGTGGCCGCTGAAGACCGATGAGGTGATGTTGTAGTCCTGTATCACCGTGTTCCACTCTTTATCGTTCTTGTACTTGAAGGTGATGACGCCATCCTTGATGCTGAAGTTGACATAGTGATAGATGTACTCGTAGGGACAGGGACTGTTGTAGGTGAAGCGGCTGCCATAGCGGTCCACTCCCCATCCTTGCAGACGGTCGGGGTAGTAGTCTACCTGTTTGCAGTAGCCACTGGCAGTGGCGAAGAAGGCGTTGTCGAACTGCATGTAGGTGTCGGCGCATTCCCAGGTGATGACTTCGTCGTAACTGTTTTTGCCCGAATAGTGCATGCCGAAGTCGCCATGCCATTCGCCTTGCAGTTGCAGGGCCACCACGTTGTCGTCGTCGCATGAGGTGAGGGTACAAGCGCCCAGCGCCATGGCTGTGGCAAGGAAAGAACGGCGTATTTTCTTGACGGTGTTCATGATAGTATTGTTTTTAGTAATTACTTAGTTTGTTGTTTCGGGATGCAAAGGTAGGCAATTTGCACTATATTTCAAAGGAAAAGGAAAGTTTTTTTAATTCACAATGCACAATTGGCAATTCACAATCATACCCTCGCGCGCGCGGCTCGCCTCCGCCCCTCCCCCCTTCCCCCTCATCACCCCCCGTAAATACTACGTCCCCCTTAAGGGGACTCCGTATTAGGGGGGAGGGGGGGCAAGCCGAAAAAAAGCATTCGCATTTCAAAATGAATTATGCAACACGATCCTTTCTGCCATCGTGTTTAGGTAAAGGCATTGCGCTCTTGTTATCACTTTCTTTTCCATGTGGAACTCCCAGGGGCTTATCTGCAAGAGCAGTCCTTCTGCGCAAGCATCAAAGGCCTCGCCCGAGGGCTTGAAGAGCTTGGGGAAGCCATTCTCCCTGAGCAGGATGATGCGATAACCGCGGTTCATGGCCTCGCGCAGCACCTCCTTCTCTTTGGGCGAGATGGCAGCACTTACGAGCACGCCACCACGCTCACCGCATGCCAGCCACTCCTCGCGAAGCCGGGCGTTTTCCTCGTCCGTGTATCTTCGATGAACGATGACCGCCATCTTGTCGGGAATGTCTAGCAGGAACCTGTTACCCACCACCTGGCATGGCTCGCCAGCCACCTCCATGCCGTAGAGCACGGTGAAAAGCTGCGGGTTCTGCCTCTTCACAAACAGGCGGCGAGGGTTGTCGTCAAGGTAGTGCTTCCAGTTTTCCAGCTGCCCTTCGTGCATGAGTATCTTGTCGCAGTAGCCTTCCTCGAAGAGGGGCTGCCTCTTGGCAGAGGTTGAAACCTCTGGAACGGTAACCCCGCTTGCCATCATTCTTGAGGTTGCTTGGTTTGTGGGTGCCGGGGTTGCAGTTGCGGGTGCCGTTGTGGCTGCAGTTGCAAGGGTTGCGGGTGCTGGGTTTGGGGTTACCGTTGCTGGCGTTTCTACGCCAGTCAGTTTCCACCATGCCTTTGTGCAGCCAGCCTTAAAGCCGCGAATGACATAGCCCAGGTGCTTTCCTTCTCCCATGTCCTCATTCACCCTTACGATTATGTGCAGATGGTCGGGCATTATGCATAGCTTCCACACCTCTACCTGGGGGTAGAAGTGGTGAATCTTCCTTATCTCGTCTTTCATAATCACCGTTCCGAGGGCAGAGCGTTCCACGTATGGGGCCGTCTCTCCTGTCAGGTTGCCCTTCAGCGTTCCAAGCAAAGCCACACGGTCCCTCACCACAAGGGTCAGCATGTATGTTCCCTTTCGGCTGTAGTCATGCCATGGGGTGCGTCTCTTCATAGAGTGCTTTATCTCATGCACCTCCATGCCTGCATTTATAGCTTCCTCGCGTGTCATTCAGCTTACATATTTGAAAGAAATCAGTTTTGTCTTGGTACTTTGTCGGCACGAGCGTTAGGTTTTATGCCTCTCGCCTCGTGTTTCATCTGCAAAGATAATAAAAATCCGCAATATATTCCACAAAAACACATCCCAAAAAGTCTTCCCGTTCGTTTCTTGTCAGTTTTTTTCTTTTTCCTATAGCCTTCCCGATACATTCCCGATATTAAGCCGAAGGAAACCCGATACATTCCCGTAGCTTTTTGTGCCGTAGAAAATGGCGTTTAGCGAGGATTCTGCGCGTGTCTGTGTTAAGATATATTACTGAAGTTTCCCACCCTTTGGGTGGCTGAAACTTAGGGAGTTAAAAGGAGTTAAAGGAAGTTATCGCTCCTTCGTCGCTTAGGAAGTTAACTTTTGACGGCGGTCAAAAGTAGACGATACGTTTGTAAAATGCATTCAGGGAGCAAGACTTTTACTTTTGACCGTCGTCAAAAGTCCTTTTTTTGGGAGGGCGTGTGCTTGTGCTCGTGAGCTGGGAGAGAGTCATTTCATTTGTTTTGTGAAATAAAGTAAGGAAACATAGTGCATATTCCATCAAAATGTTATAACTTTGCAGCTTGAAAATAGAAAGTGTTCGCTTGATGGATGAAATGCCCCAAGGCAAGGTGTTTGCGAGAGGCATGAAATGCCAGGATGGACGAACCTTTTGGCAAACTAAACAAAGAAAGAAAAAGCAGTATGTCAAGTACATTAAGATTTCAGGTAGTAGGCGAGGCATTCAGAAAGAAGCCCATCGAGGTTCCCAACTGTGAGGAACGTCCAAGTGAGTACTTTGCAAAGTATGTCTTCAACCGCCAGAAGATGTTCAAGTATCTTCCCGCCAAGGTTTACAAGAAGATGTGTGATGTGATCGATAATGGTACCACACTCGACATGGCCACAGCCGATGCCGTGGCAGAGGGTATGAAGAAATGGGCCATGGAACTCGGCGTGACACATTGCACCCACTGGTTCCAGCCTCTCACCGAAGGTACTGCAGAGAAGCATGACGGCTTTGTGGAGCATGACTGGAAGGGTGGCATGGTGGAGGAGTTTACCGGTAAGGAACTCGTTCAGCAGGAGCCCGATGCAAGCTCATTCCCCAGCGGTGGCATCCGCTCTACCTTTGAGGCTCGCGGCTACTCTGCGTGGGATCCTGCATCGCCCGTGTTCGTCATTGGCGACACCTTGATGATTCCTACCGTGTTCATCTCATACACCGGTGAGGCACTTGACTACAAGGCTCCCCTGAAGAAGGCCCTGAAGGCAGTCAATGAGAGTGCTACCGCCGTGGCTCAGTATTTCTATCCCGAAGTAAAGAAGGTCATCTCGAACCTGGGCTGGGAGCAGGAGTACTTCCTTGTGGATGAGAGCCTGTATGCTGCACGTCCCGACTTGCTGATGACCGGCCGTACCTTGATGGGTCACGATAGTGCCAAGAACCAGCAGATGGACGACCACTATTTCGGTTCCATCCCCACTCGTGTGGCAGCGTTCATGAAAGACCTTGAGATGCAGGCACTTGAGCTGGGCATCCCCTGTAAGACACGCCATAATGAGGTGGCACCCAACCAGTTTGAGCTGGCTCCCATCTTTGAGGAGACAAACCTTGCCGTTGACCACAACATGCTGATTATGGGTTTGATGAAGAAGGTGGCTCGCAAGCATGGCTTCCGTTGCCTGCTGCACGAGAAACCCTTTGCCGGCATCAATGGTTCGGGTAAGCACAACAACTGGTCATTGGCTACCGACACAGGCGTGCTGCTTCACGGTCCTGGCAAGACTTCCGTTGACAACCTCCGTTTCATCACCTTCATCGTGGAGACCCTGATGGCGGTATATAAGCATAACGGCTTGCTGAAGGCTTCCATCATCAGCGCCACCAATGCCCACCGTCTGGGTGCCAACGAAGCTCCTCCAGCCATCGTAAGCTCATTCCTGGGTGCTCAGCTGGCCGACGTACTGGCCAAGCTTGAGAAGAGCGAGGACGAGGATGTGTTCAATCTGGCTGGCAAGCAGGCTAAGCAGCTCGACATTCCCCAGATTCCCGAACTTCATATCGATAACACCGACCGTAACCGTACATCGCCCTTTGCCTTCACTGGCAACCGCTTTGAGTTCCGTGCCGTAGGTAGTCAGGCCAACTGTGCTGCTGCCATGATTGTGCTGAACACCGCCGTGGCTGAGGCTCTGGCCGACTTCAAGAAGCGTGTGGATGCACTCATCGAGGGTGGCATGGACAAGATGAAGGCCATCGTGAAGGTGGTTCGCGAGGACATCAAGACCTGCAAGCCCATCCACTTCGATGGCAATGGCTATAGCGATGAGTGGAAGGAAGAGGCCAAGAAGCGTGGTTTGGACGTTGAGAGCAGCGCTCCCATCATGTTCGACCAGTACCTGGCTCCTGCTACCAAGGAGATGTTCCAGAAGATGAATGTGTTCCAGCCCGCAGAACTCGAGGCTCGAAACGAGATCAAGCTGGAGAACTACTATAAGAAGATTCAGATTGAGAGCCGCATCTTCGGCGACCTCTGCCTGAACCATATTCTGCCCGTAGCCCTACGCTATCAGAGTGCCCTTATCGACAATGTGTTCAAGGTAAAGGCTACCTTCCCCGAGGCAACTGCCGACAAGCTGAATGCCAACAACCTGAAACTGGTTGAGAAGATTAGTGAGCATTGCGCCTTCATCACGGAGAACGTAGAGACGATGCGTCAGGCCCGTAAGGCTGCCAATGCTATGGGGTCGGAGCGTGATAAGGCAATTGCCTATCACGACAACGTGGCTCCTCTCTTGGAGAGCATCCGCTACCATGTGGATCACCTTGAGCTGGTGGTTGACGATGAGCTTTGGCCTCTTCCCAAGTATCGTGAGATGCTGTTCATTAGATAATTCACAAAGCATAATTGACTTCGTCGAGCTCTTCGACGAAGTCAATTAGTGAATTATATTTACCTCGTCTTGCGCAGATAGTCGGCAAGTTTGTTTTGATAGTTGGCACACGAGGTGACGAGTGAGTTGTGACTCTGGGTGTAGAGCGTGATGGCATCCAGAAGGTCAGTCATGCCAATGGCACCCACACGGTATTGGTCGTTGTTGAGTCGCATGTTCTCGTCTGCCTGCACCACGCTCTTGCGGGCAATCTCAATCTGCGCATAAGCCTCATTGAGTTGGTTCCAGGCATTCATGATGTCGATGTGCAACTTCTCTTGCACGTCGTTCATGGTATTTCGGCTCTGCTCAACGGCCATCTTGGCCTTTTTTATGTCGTGATGACCGCCCCACCAGCTGCTGATGGGTACGTTCACGGTGGCTAATCCTATCAGGTTGCCTTGGTTCTCTTCCATGATGTTCATGTACATTCCCGCAGCACCCACGGCTACGGTGGGTAGGTTTTTGCCACGTTTCATCTTGACTTGCAATTCATTGGCGCGTACCGACTTACTGGTAAGCTCCACCTCCTCGCGCTGGCTTACAGCCTGGTCGATGCTTGTGAAGTAAGCCTCTGGTGCCTGAGGGTCCAATATGTTCGACTCAGTTACGTCGAAGGTGTTGAGGTCGTTGCCCGTGAGTTGTGCCAGCAGCATTCTAACCAGTTGTATTCCGTTGTTGAGCGTCAGTCGCTGACTCTTCATCTCCTGCTGCTTCAGTTCCACGCGTAGCAGGTCGTTACGGTTGATGACACCGGTCTTGACGAAGTTCTCGGTAAGGCGATGCACCTCTTCCAACTGCTTGTCCACAGCGTCGAGGGTGCTTATGTTGCCCTTCAGGCTCTGCAGTTGCCAGTAGTAGTTCTGCACGTTCTGCCGGACGTCCTTCTCGGTCATCTCAAGCTGCAGTTGTCTTACCTCCTGCTGCAGGGCAGCAAGCTTGTTGCCGTTGATGATCTGTCCGCCTGAGTAGAGAGGCTGCAAGGCTGTGATGTTGGCAATGACTCCCTTCTTGATCATGGAGATGGGTATGGTCATGTTACCCATAGGGGGGATGCCCATTGCCGAAAGGTCCATGCCAGGCATCTCCATGGTGCTGCGCATGAGGTCCTTGGCTCCCACGAATCCCATTCCCATGGCGCTAATCTGTGGGAAGTAGTTGGTAAAGGCTGATGCCTTGTCCTGCTGTGCCATGTCGATGTCGATACGTGCATTCTTGATGTCGGCATTGTGCTGCATGGCCGACTCGATGCATTGCTCCAGCGTGAGGCGTTGTGCCGATGCTGTGGTGGCAAGGCCAAAGGCTATCAGATAGGCGATATTTCTTAATCTGTATTTCATTTTATTTTTTAAAAGTTATAGACATTATAGATGTTAAGGGGCGAATAAATTGTTTTGATGACTCGATAACTCGATGTTTCGATATTTCGATGACTCGATGCTTCGATATTTCGATAATTCGATGCTTCGATGTTTCGATGCTTCGATGTTTCGATGACTTGATGCTTCGATGTTTCGATGCTTCGATGACTCGATAATTCGATGCTTCGTTGGTTCGATAAGCCCTGCTTGGTGGATTTCTATTTTTCCTTCTTTCCCTGTATCTTCCAGTAAACCACGGGTAGTACGGTAACTACAAGGATGAGGGTACCGATGCCACCGGCGAAGATGGTGATGCCTACGGGCATCCAGAACGAGCTGCCTCCCATGATCATGGGAATCACACCTACGGCCGTGGTGGCTGTGGTGAGGAAGATGGGCACCATGCGTCGGCGTCCGGCATCGTAGGCAGCATCGCGTACGCTCCATCCCTCTGCCACCTTCTGGTCGGCATGCTCAAAGATGAGAATCTCGTTGCGCATGATGATACCCATCAAGGTGATGAATCCGAATAGCGAGGTGAGTCCCAGCATCTTGTTGGCTATGGCCAGACCTATCATGGCACCCGGCAGACTCAGGGCGATGGCCACCATGCAGATGATGGTTATGCCGAAGCGCTTGAAGTTGAACAGGATGAAGAAGAAGATGACTACCAGCGCCAGACTTAGTCCTAAGGCAATCTGTGGCACCATCTCGTTGTTCTTCTCAATCTCACCACCAATCTCAGCCCTTACGCCCTGAGGCAGTTTCAGGTCTTGGATGATGTTCCCGATGCGTGTCTGAACGGGTAGGGCATGCACGTTGCGTTTGCTCTCGGCCGTGACGCTGATGCAGCGCTCTCCGTTGCGATGCACTATCTTGGCAGGCGTCCATACAGGCTTGATGTCTGCGATCTGGCGTGCAGGTATGCTTTGTCCGCTCATGTTGGTGAGATACACGTTGCCCAGGTCGCCCAGCGCCATGTGGTCGAGTGAGGCATCCTTGATGATGACGGGCACCTCATAGTTGCCCTCCCAGATGCTGCCTGCCTGCACCTTTCCGGTTTGCAGCATCATCTGCAACTGTGTCGTGGTGCGGTTGATGCCCAGCTGTGCCGTAGCCACAGGGTCGAGCTGCAGTTCCATGATGGGCATGGGGTGGTCGTAGTCGGTACGCACCCATTCCAGTTCGGGCATCTTTCGCATCTCGGCCATCAGCATCTCGGCAGCTGCCTGGATGCTGTCCATGTTGTCGCCAAAGAAGCGGTATTCGTAAGTAGGCACGTTCAGGAAGTCCATCTGCTTGAAGCGAACGTATGCCCCTGGCCAATGGTTGCTGTATTTGGGTGCATACTCGTTGAGCATGTCGAGGGTGGTCTCTATGCTGGGCGTGTTCACGATGAACTGCGCAAAGTTGCGTCCACCCATCTGGGGAGCATAGCTTACCTGGAAGCGGGGTGAGGAGCATCCCATGAACGATGTGACGCTCACGGTGCGCTCGTCCTTCGACAGAACCTGATACAGTTCGTCGGCCACGGCCTTGGTGTGCTCCAGTCCCTCACCCTCGGGGAGGAAGATCTCCACGGCAAACTGGTTACGGTCGGCAAAGGGGAACTGTCGTACCTTGAGGGTGGGGAAGATGAGGCTTCCGCCGATGACCAGCAGCACGGCTCCGATGATGGTGGCTTTGGGGTGACGGAAGGTCCATGCCAGCGTCTTGTCGTAGATGCGCTGTACGCGGTCGGTGATGGAGGCCGACTGGCTTTCGGCTGGAGAGGAGCTTGTGCCAGCACCCTTGCCCGAAGGCTTCTTTATGATGGCTGCACAGAGCAGAGGCACCACGCCCACGGCGATGACGAGCGACATCATCAGGATGATGCTCATTGTCACGGGGAAGTATCCCACCACGTCGCCTGCCTCACCCGTCATGGTGAAGATGATGGGGTAGAAGATGGCACAGATACAGATGGTGGCCAGGAACATGGGAGCCATGTATTGCTTTACACTCTGTATGGCCGAAGCTCTGCGTCCCATGCCCGTACCGAGGTATTCCAGATAGCCGTCGATGACCACGATGCTGTTATCTACAATCATACCCAGCGATACGATGTGGCATGCCAGCGTGATGATGTTGAGCGGTATGTCGAAGGCATACATCAATCCCATCGAGATGAAGGTACTCAGAGGGATGCTGATGGCAGCCACCACAGCCGAGCGGAAGGGGAAGAGTACCATCATGACCAGGATGATGATGGCCATGGAGATGAGCAGGTCGCGCAGGAATCCGTTAACCGAGTCGCCCACCACCTGTGGCTGGTCGGTGATGCGTTGCATGGTAACGTCCTCGGGCAGGTATTCGTCCTTGAACTGTGCCAGCACCTCGTCCACCTCGCGTCCGTATTGCATGATGTTGTGGCCGTTGCTCATCTCCAGCGAGAGGATGAGGCAACGGTTGCCATTGTTCTCGATGTAGCTTTCCGAGGTGTCGTATTCACGTTTCACGGTGGCAATGTCGCGCACACGCACCACATGGTTCTGGGCATCGCTGTACACGATGAGGTTCATCAGTTCCTCCTCGCTGTGCTGCGTGGGAGCCACGTGCAGCAGCATGTGCTGAGCCCCCGTGGTGACAGCACCACTCATGGTGGTCAGTCCTTGTCCGTTGAGTGCCTGCATGATGACGCTTTGGCCAATTCCGTAGGCCGCCAGACGTTCGCGGTTCACATAGAGCGTTATCTGCTCTTTTACCTCGCCGTATTGTCGTACGTTGCTAACAGAGGCCACGCGGCGCAGTCGGTCGGCCAGTTCGTCGCTGTAGCCCTGCAGCTCGCGGTAGCTTCGCTGGTTGCTCTCTATGGTGATGAGCAGGGCGCAGGTATCGCCGAAGTCGTCGTTGACGACCAGCGCCAGCACTCCGCCAGGCAACTGTCCCTTGAACGAGTTGATGCCGTGCTTCATCTTGCTCCACACCTCATCCTTGTTCGTGATGTTGTCCTGCAGTTGCACCATCACCAGGCACATGCCGTTCATGCTGGTTGTGGTTGTCTTCTTACGGTTTACCTCCTTGTAGGTGAAGAGGTAGCGCTCCAGCGGACGTGCCACCTGACTCTCTATCTCCTCGCTTGTGGCACCGGGCATGACTGCCACCACTACGCCTTGTCTGACCACGAAGGGTGGAAACTCATCCTTGGGCATCTGTATCAGTCCTGTGATGCCAAAGGCAAACAGTAGCACCACGATGAGTGCTGTGATCTTATAGTTCTTTAGGGGAAATGAAATCCAATTCATGATGTTTTTTTTATAGAAGTTAGCTTTGCGGAAGTTAGCTTTGGGAAGTTATTGGAAGTTAAAGGAAGTTAGCTTCGCGGAAGTTATTGGAAGTTAAAGGACGAATGTCCTGCTTCTTGAATACATCAGACAAATGTATCGTCCTTTAACTTCCTAAGCGACGAAGGAGCGATCGCTCGGCATCCCGATAGGGTGACGCTTCGCACAAAGTGCAGAAGAACTTCGACTTTTAACCGTCGTTAAAAGTTAACTCCTTTTAACTCCCAAAGTTTCTGCCACCCAAAGGGTGGGAAACTTCAGTTACTTAATCTTTGTTCCCTCACTCAGTTTCTGGTAGCCTTCCACCACCACTTCCATGCCTTCCTTCAAGGCTCCACCCTGGATGACGACACGGTTTCCTACCGTCTCACCCAGTTCTACGCTGGTGCGCTGTGCCTTGTCGCCCTGCTTGGTCCATACGAACATGCCCTTGCCGTCTTTCTGGACAGCCTTCACGGGTAGGGTGATGGCAGGTTTCGACTGCTCGTTGCCGAAGCGTACCGTGGCCACCATGCCGGGCAGCAGGGTGTGGTCGGCATTGCTGAGTTGTATATAAATATTATAGGTATGCGTCATGGCATCGGCCGACACACCCTTTTCTATGCGTCCACCCTCGAAGGTCTTGTCTCCCAGAGCCTCCACGCTGATGGTGGTGGGGGTTGTCTCGCTGATTTGTGAGATTTCCTTCTCGGGAATGCTTACCTGCACCTTCACGCGGTCAATCTGCAGGATGTTCAGCACGGGTTCCGTAGGCAGCACGTTCTCACCCACGCCCATGATCTTGGCACCCACCACGCCACTCACAGGGGCGTATGCCTTGCAGTCGTCCACCGCCTTCTTGCACATGTCGTACGACGAACGTGCCTGCTGCACCTGGCTCTGCACCTCTATCCACTTCATGTCGGGCAGCGACCCCAGGTCGTGCAGTTGCTTCATTCTTGCCTCGGCGTCCAATGCCTGGTCAAGCATGGCCTTGGCGGCCTCCAGGGCACTCTTGGCTTGTGCGTCGTCTATGACGGCCAGCAGCTGTCCCTTGTGCACCTTTTGTCCTTCGCTCACGCTGAGCGTCTTCAGCACACCCATGCCGGTGAAGCTGACCATGGTTGCGCTTTCCTCTTTCACGCATCCCACATAGGGCATTTGTGCGTAGTCGTTGCTCAGCGTTGCCTTTTCTGTTGTTACGGTCAACGCCTCGTTGTTCTGACTTTCTTTCTTTTCGCTACATGCACACAACGCCAGGCACAGAGCGAAGAGCATAATGGATTTTCTTTTATTCATCGTTTTCTTGAGATTGATTTTTCGTTGCAGGATATTCTCGTACATACTGTCTCATGTCCATAAGATACTTTGAGTGTATGTTCGTGTAGTCGTATTATATTCAGTGAGTTAGATTTCGGGTGCAAAGGTAATGCTTTTTTTCTGTAGTTTGTTGTTCATTATGACGGATAACTTGTGTTTTTTGTTTTTCCTGGCTATTGTGGCTCTTTTTGGTATATATTTGTGATATTATAAACTATTCAAGTTTCGCATGTATAGGGAGTTAAAGAATATCAAGGAGTTAAAGGAGT
>JAKSLO010000043.1 GCA_024401185.1 Bacteroidaceae bacterium
TTAACTCCTTTAACTCCCTAATACTGAAGCATGCGAAGCTTGCGAAAGTTGAATACCTTTCTCTCTCAAATGAACACAGTTCTCACGTAGTTCACCCGTAGTGTGCACGTAAAATCGTGGAGAAATACGTGCGAACTACGGGTGATCAACGTGTGCAGGACGTAAAAGCGATGCTGATTACTTGATGCCTCTCTTGTTGAGCGCATCGGTGTAACGCTTGGCATTCTTGAGATGTTCGTTGTAGGTAACGGCAAAGTTATGGGTACCGCTGAAATCCTCCTTGGCACACATGTAAAGGTAGTCGTGCTCGGCATGATTGAGCACAGCATCGATGCCCGCAATGCTTGCCACACGAAGAGGACCAGGTGTAAGGCCAGTATAGATGTATGTGTTGTAGGGGCTATCCACCTTGAGATGCTCATACAGGATGCGTCGTAATGACCAATCACCCACAGCCACCTTAATAGTAGGATCGGCTTGCAATGGCATGCCTATCTCCAGACGGTTAAGATACATTTCTGCAATCATGGGCTTCTCGGCGTTGTTGGCCGTCTCCTCATCCACGATGCTTGCCAGGGTGTAAACCTCGATAGGGGTCATCTTCAGCGCTTCTGCCTTCTTGATGCGCTCCTCATTCCAGAACTTCTTGTTCTCGCTTACCAGTCGCTCCATCAGCTTATCAAGACTCATGTCCCAGAACACCTGGTAGGTATTGGGAATGATGAGTGCAGGGAGCGTCTGAGGCGTATAACCCAACTTGGCGATGTAGGCACTATCCTGCAAGGCGTTGAGCACGCTAAGGCTGTCAATCATGAGGTTGCGCGTCATGGCTCCTGCCAATCGGTCGAGGGTACGCACACTGGGCACGGTCATGTTCACGGCTTCCTGCTGACCGTTGCGTAGCTTACGGAACAGGTTCCACGAACTGAGGTCGGCCGTAATGGCATACTTACCCGTACGCACATTATAGCTCTTCACCTTGTCGAGCAACTTGAAACCAGTGGTAGAAGCTCCTATTGTCTCGAGCTTTACCAGCACACTATCTTTCGTGTCATCGTTGTCGATGTAGATGTAGGCAGTTTCTGCACCCTTATAGGGTTTGGACATAATAAGATAGGCAGCAATACCGCCCAGAATGACCAATACCAAGGCCAAACCGCCCAAGACTTTAAAAATTGTTTTCTTTTTCATTATAATACAATATTGATGCTTAATTTCCATCAGGCTTCACGATGTCCACCTTCTCCGAATCCACCCAGTGGAAAGTGTCCACGTTATCGGGATGAGCAGGGTCAAAGGGAACGTACTCATTACGCACATGCTTGATAAGCTCGGGGGCAGCCGTACGCAAGCCTTCAATGATGCACTTGGCAATCTCGTAGGCACCATAGGGGTTGAAATGCGTATTGTCTGCCAGAGCCTTGTCCTGACCTGGGTAGGTGTTGGCAGGGTAGTGCACGAAGGCCCTTTTGCTGCCCTCCTCACCCATGGTTTCAAAGAAGGTGCGCGTCATGGCGTGCAGGTCAATCAGAGGCACGTTCTCACGCTCTGCCACCCATTGCATGGCTTCGGGATAGTCGGCATGCGTCTCCTGAATCTTGCCATCCTTGAAGCTGCGACGCTGTGTGGGAGTCACAAACACAGGGTAGGCGCCCTTGCTGCGTGCCTCGTCCACAAAGGTCTTCAGCGCGGTGGCAAAGTTATAGTAGGCACCGGCACCCGCAAACTTCTGCTTCTGGTCGTTGTGGCCAAACTCCATGAAGATGTAGTCACCCTTCTTCATCTGCGTCAACGCCTTCTTCAGTCGTCCGGCACCAATGAAGGTGGAAGCCGTCTCGCCACTCTCGGCATAGTTGGCAATGCTCACACCATCGTCCATCCAGCGGGTAATCATCTGTCCCCAGCTTGCCCAGGGTTCCTCGTCCTGATCCACCACGGTGGAGTTTCCACACAGAAACACGGTTGTGGCTTCCTGGTTGGGCTCTATGGTGACTTGCTGCACGGTACTGTAGTCGCCCGTCACCTCAAGCGTCAGCTGGTCGTCCCAGTTGAACTTAGAGCGTTCACGGGGCTTTATCCTCACATCCTCCTTGTCGCTGATGTGCGTGTTGCGCTTGTTGATGGTGAAGGTGATGGTGCGGTTCTCCTTCTTCTTGGTCACCACATTCTCAATGAAGAGTCGGCGGCTTTCGCCACGCACCGTGGTACTGCCGGCATGCTTCTTCGAACCCAGCACAACCGTCACCTTATAGTTACCATCAGGCACATCGGCCGTAAGGTAGTACTTCTGTCCGTCTCGAGCAGAGCAGTCGAAGGTGATAGGGTCGGCCATACAGCACAGAGACACCATGAACGCAAACAAAGTGATAATCGTATTTTTCATTTCTGCTTTTTTAGGTGAATTATTTTTTAAATTTGTTCATTACTCGATAGCCTTTTGTTTCAGTCACTCATCGCATGGCGGTGCCGTCTCATGTTTTTCCATCTTATGCGGCATGCGCCATCTATTTATATGCAAAATTACGAAAAAGAATTCAATTTCAACACTAATGACGTTAAATATTGTATAAAGAATAATAATGTATAAGAATAATTACTAATTTTGTAATGACAAGATGCAAAATTTTCAATCCCCAAAAAATCAAATTTCACAATGAGAAGATTTTCAAGACTTGCCATTATGGCCTCTGCTATGGTCATGATGATAAGCTGCGGAAGCAAAAGCAAGTACAAGTATGAGACAGTAGAGGACGACCCTCTGAACACCAAGATCTACACGCTGGAGAATGGCCTTAAGCTCTACCTCACAGTCAACGATGAGCAGCCACGCATCCAAACCTACATTGCCGTGCATGCCGGTGGCAAGGACGATCCTGCCGAGAATACGGGTTTGGCACATTATCTGGAGCATCTGATGTTTAAGGGTACCAACCATTTCGGCACATGGAACTACGAGAAGGAGAGCGTGGAGTTGAAGAAGATTGACGAGCTGTACGAACAGTACAACAAAACCACCGATGCTGCCGAGCGCAAGGCCATCTACCACCAGATTGACTCTGTGAGCTACGAGGCATCGCGCTATGCCATCCCCAACGAGTATGACAAGCTCATGGCTGCCATTGGTGCCGATGGTACCAACGCCTACACCAGCAACGACGTTACTTGCTATACCGAGGACATTCCCAGCAATCAGCTCGACAACTGGGCAAAGATTCAAGCCGACCGATTCCAGAACATGGTTATCCGCCTCTTCCACACCGAACTGGAAGCCGTGTATGAGGAGAAGAACATCGGCATGAGCAGCGACCAGGACAAAATCTTCGAGGCAATGGGCAAGGCTCTCTATCCCAATCACCCCTACGGCACACAAACCGTCATCGGTGAGCAGGAGCATCTCAAGAACCCCTCTATCGTGAAGATTCGCGAGTATTTCAACAACTTCTACCGTCCAAACAACGTGGCTATCTGCATGTCGGGCGATTTCGATCCTGACGAAGTGGTCGATGTCATCAACAAGTATTTCGGTGCATGGAAGGCCAACGACTCTATCGTGCGCAAGGAGGTTAAACCCCAACCCGAGATTACTGCACCCATTATAAAAGAGGTGGTGGGCGAAGAGGCAGAAAACGTATGGCTGGCATGGCGTGCTCCTGCTGCCAAGGACAAGGATCAGGTGGTGCTCGACCTCATCAGTTCGATGCTCAGCAATGGCACGGCAGGTCTTTTCGACCTCGACCTGAACCAACCTCAGAAGGTGCTTCAGTCAGCAGCATTCAACTATTCGCTCGAACAAGCTGGAATATTTATTGTGTTGGCATACCCCATGCCCGGACAGACACTCGACGAGGCACGTCAGCTTCTGCTCGACGAGATAGAGAAGCTTAAATCGGGCAAGTTTGATGACCGTCTGCTCTCATCCGCCATTACAAACCACAAGCTCGGCAGGGAGCGTATGCTGGAGGAGAACAGCAACCGTGCAAGTCTTTATGTGAATGCTTTTGTGAACGGACAGTCATGGCAGGATGTGGTAGCTGCCGACAAAGCCACCGAGAAGGTTACCAAGGACGACGTGGTGCGTGTGGCCAACAAATACTTTGGCAACAACTATGCAGCCATCAACAAGCGTCAGGGCATCGACAACACCATCATCGCCATCGAGAAACCCGAGATTAACCCTGTCATCATGAACCGCGATTCGGTAAGCGCCCTGCTTGCCGAGGTGCAGGCTTCGAAGGTGAAGGATATCACACCCGTGTTCGTTGACTACAAGAAGGAACTCACGTTTGGCAAAACCGATAAGGGCATCGAGGTAATCAACAAGAAGAACGAGCTCAACAACATCTTTGAACTGAACTACATCTATGAGGTAGGTGGTGAGAATGACAGCGAGCTCGACTTTGCTGCCCGTTATTTTGACTACCTGGGCACCAGCAAGATGAGCGCTGAGGAAATCAAGATGAAGTTCTACGCCTTAGGATGCAACGCTGGCATCAGCTGCGGTTCTAAACGTACCTACATCCATCTTTCAGGATTGGAGGCTAACCGTGACGAAGCCGTAAAACTGATGGAGGAGGTGCTTGCCGACCTCAAAGCCGACGACGAGGCACTCAACAATGTCAAGATGGCAAGCTTGCAAGAGCGTGAGGTAATGCTCTCGGAGCAGGACAGATGCTTTACGCTGCTTCGCCGTTATGCCCTGTACGGTGCAGATGCAGTAAAACGCATTACCTTGACCAACGATCAGATTATGGGGCTTGAAGCACAAAAGCTTGTAGATAAAATCAAGTCGCTCAGCACACTTGAGCATCGCATCACCTACTATGGCAAGGCTGAGATGAGCGATGTTGTAAAGATGCTTAACGCAGAGCATAAGACGGCCGACAAGCTCGTGGCAGCCAACAAGGACAACAATAAGACATACATTCTGCCCACACCCGAGAATGTGGTTTACCTTGCCCACTATTCGGCTCCCAACTGCGCCATTGCCTTCAACACCACTTTGGACAAGCATTACGACCCCACACTCGAACCCATCCGCGTGATGTACAACGAGTACTTCGGTGGTGGCATGAACACCATCGTATTCCAGGAGATACGTGAGCGTCGCGGATTGGCATACACCTGCAACAGCCGATTCTTTGGCACTTCCTTCACCGACGATCCCTACTACTTCACCAGCTCTGCCAAGACACAGGTCGATAAGTTGAACGACTGCATGAAGGTGTACTTCGAAATCATTGAGAACATGCCCAAGGCCGAAGCTGCCTTCCAGATTGCAAAACAAGCCTTGCTTACGCGTTTGAGCACACAGCGCACCGTACGCGATGCTGTGATTACCGACTACTTCGATGCACTCGACCATGGCATTGACTATGACATCAACAAGAACATCTACGATGCCGTATTGAAGATGTCGCTCGATGACGTAGTGAAGTTCCAGGAGCAGAATGTCAAGGGCCGTACCTACACCTACTGCATTGTGGCCGACCGCAACAAGGTGGACATGAACACCGTCAAGTCGCTCGGCAACGTCAAGGAGGTCAGCATCAAGGACATCTGTGGTTTTTATAACTAATCTATAGCATAATCAAAATATTCATTTTATGAAAAAATTCTATTTGTATGCAGTGGCACTTTGTGCCCTTACCGCATGTGGTAACAAGAGTGAGAAGGCAACAGGCGAAGAAGCCAAACAAGACAATTCCACCCAGGTGGTAGAGGCAGAGAAACCAGCAGCCGTGGAGGAGGCAGCACCTCAGGGAAACGACCTCAGCATGCCAGAGCTGACTAAGAAGTCGTGGGCAGTAAAGGGTGGAGTAGGAGTTAAGAACTTCCTCAAGGCCATCTTGCCTGCCACCGACGAATACTATGCCGAGAACCCCGAAGCCGTGAACGAGTTCTTTAACGAAGAGGAATGTTTCCTCACCGTGGACGAGAAGAACGGCTACCTGCACTTCTTTCAGGAAGGTGACGGTGGGTATTGTATGGAGCTGTGCTACTGGAAGCGCACCGATGGCAGCATCCTCGTAGCATTCTATGACGACTCACACTCCATGGAGATGGTGCGTGAGGAAGAATTCAAGTTCACCAAGCATTCTACTCTCACATTCTTTATCTATGACAAGGAGAAGAAGGAACTTGTTCCCGTAGCAGCTCCCCTGGAGGTGAGTGTAGGCAAGGGTGAGCACATCTGCTGGACACTTCCTCAAAAGGGCAAGGACATCAGCTACAAAGTCAACAATGCGGATGACACAGAGATTGATGGTCCCACATTCAATCTGAAGTTCGATGGCATGAAGTTTAATAAGTAACTGAGCTTCTAACTATTTACCAAGTACTCCTATAGTACTAATGAAAGTTTTTCTTGGTTTCTCGCCTTGGAATTGAAGCTAACCCGACAGGGTGATGTTAAGGCATTGGGATTTTTCTGGGAGCATCCCGAAGGGGGCTCACAAGGAAAATCACAATGGCTTAGCATTAATGGCTCGAAGAGGCATGGCATCAAGTATAAGGGGTGTATTTCGATTTTGTTTTACAACTCAAGGGTGGGAAAGTTCAATTATTTTAATTCTAAAAAAAAGTTTTATTTGTATGCAGTAGCACTTTGTGACCTTACCGCATGTGGTAACAAGAGTGAGAAGGCAGCTGCGAAGAAGCCAAGCAAGACAGTACCACCCCAGGTGAATGAAGCAAAGAAACCTGCATAAGAACTCCCTAATACAGAAGCATGCGCAGCTTGCGAAAGTTGAAATGTATAATAAATATCGAGGCAAGTGAACAAAAGCGCTTGCCTCTGTTATGTGAATCAATTTCTGTACATTTTTTTCTCTTTTTCATAGTCATCCCGATACATTCCCGATATCAACCCGTAGGAAACCCGATATATTCCCGAAGGTTTTCATCCCGATGAAAATGACGATTTTGAGGTGTTTGGGTGTTTTCTGCGTCAAGAATAATTATGCGTTGTGCACTTCGTACCCGTCTCATTATCCTCGATGGTAAAATAGAAAAGATGGTCGATAATCAAGGATAAGAGAGGTTATAGATTCACCTAATAAGCCGTCCATCACCCTCCGAAAAACAAAAAAGAGAGTTCATTTCAGAACTCTCCTTATGCCCTTTCTGAGCCACCAGGGGGACTCGAACCCCCGACCCACGCATTACGAATGCGTTGCTCTACCAACTGAGCCATGGTGGCATCATTTCTCAAATGCGAATGCAAAGGTACAAAAAATATGTAGAAAAACCACAAGCATAACGAATAATTTTTTTGAAAAATACAAAAATACATGGTTTGTATTGGAACTTGAGTATGTTTTATGTATCTTTGTTTCATGAAAAAACTATATTTTGTATTCCTGATATGTTTCTGTACGCTTGCATCTTATGCACAGCGTAGTGTGATCGACTTGAGTGGCAAGTGGCAGTTCGCCACAGATGCAGAGGAGAAGATGACTCCCAGCACTCCCTTGACCGACGTGATTGAGTTGCCTGGTTCCATGCTGCAAAGGGCCAAGGGCAACAAACCTTCCGTCAAGACGGTATGGACGGGATCACTCTACGACAGTTCGTATTTCTTTAATCCTTATATGAAGAAATACCAAACCGAAGACAATTTCAAGCTGCCCTTCTTCCTCACCCCTGGCTACCACTATGTGGGAGTGGCATGGTACAAGAAGACGGTCACCATACCCGCCTCGTTCCAGGGCAAGCGCGTAGTGCTCTATCTGGAGCGCCCACACATCACCACCACGCTCTACGTCAACCACAAGGAGGTGGGCAGCCAGAACTCGCTCTCGGTGGCACACGAGTATGACGTAACCAGCTTCGTCACCCCTGGCGAAAATGCAGAGATCTGCATCAAGGTGGACAACGATGCCGACAAGGTGGGGGTAGGCAAGGATTCGCATAGCGTGAGCGACCAGACGCAGGGCAACTGGAACGGCATTGTGGGCAAGATGGAGCTGCGCGCCCTGTCGAAGCTCGAGATAACGCATGTCGATGTCTTCCCCGAAGTGAAGAACCATAGCCTTCAGATAAAGGTGGATTTCGTCAACCACAACCCAACGCCCATCAAGGGCAAGGCTGCCAAGCGCATACCCAGCGACCAGTGCTACAACCTCATGTGCTACACCGACTGCAAGACCTTCGACGAGGTAGCCAACAAGCAAAGCACGGACAACGGCAACACGCTCTCGTTCACCATGAAGGCACGCAAGGAAGTCCTTACATGGGACGAGTTTCACCCTCATCTCTATCACATGAACGTGGTGCTGTCTAACCAGGCAGGCGACCGCGACACCCTGCGTGTGACCTTCGGTATGCGAAACATCGACACCCAGGGCAAGGACATCGTGGTGAACGGCAGGATGACCATGATGCGCGGAACCGTGGAGAACTGCTGCTTCCCCCTGACGGGTTACCCACCCACCGACAAGGCATCATGGATGAGCGTATTCCGCAAGTGCAAGGAGTACGGATTGAACCACATGCGCTTCCACTCATACTGCCCGCCCGAGGCAGCTTTCGAGGCAGCCGACGAACTGGGCTTCTACCTGCAACCCGAAGGGCCCTCATGGCCTAACCACGGCATCAAGCTGGGCAATGGCATGATGATTGACAAATACCTTATGGAAGAGACACAGCGCATGGTGCAGCAATATGGCAATCATCCCTCATTCGCCATGCTGAGCTGTGGCAACGAACCCGCAGGCGGTTGGGTGAAGTGGGTGAGTCAGTTTGTGGATTACTGGCGTGCCACCGATAACCGCCGCATCTATACAGGTGCCTCCGTGGGTGGCAGTTGGGCATGGCAACCCAAGAACCAGTATCATGTTAAGGCAGGTGCACGCGGTTTGGCATCATGGCTCAAGTCGGAACCCTCGTCGGATGATGACTTCCGTGCCAACATCGACACCGTGAGCCAACCCTTCATCAGCCACGAGACGGGACAATGGTGTGCCTTCCCCGACTTCGACGAGATTGCCCAGTACACAGGCGTGTATAAGGCCCGTAACTTCGAGATCTTCCGCGACATCCTCAGCGATAATGGCATGGCCGACAAGGCAAGAAACTTCCTGCTCTCCAGCGGAAAGCTACAGGTGCTGTGCTACAAGTATGAGATGGAGAAGACCCTGCGCACCCCTCACTATGCAGGCTTCCAGCTGCTGGGATTGAACGACTACAGCGGACAGGGAACTGCCTTGGTAGGACCGCTCAACGTGCTGTGGAAGGAGAAGGGCTACGTTGACTCGCTCTACTGGCGTGAGTTCTGCGCACCCATCACCGTGCTCGCCCGTCTGCCCAAGTTCACCTACCTGAGCGGTGAAGAGATACCCTATGCCATAGAGGTGGCCAACTATGGTGAGAACGAGATAACCTCCACCAAGGCACGCGTGCAGATTCTCGACAAGGACAGCAACATCGTGGCACAGAATCTCTTTGGTGGCGACAACATCGCCATGGGAGGCTGCCAAGCCATAGGCACCTACACCATGACGCTCGACGTGACCGAACCCACGCAATACATCATGCAGGCAGAGCTCTTTGGCGAGGTTAACGGCAAGGACGTCTCGGTAGTAAACCATTGGAACCTCTGGGTTTATCCACGCCATAGTGCTGATGAGATGAAGCAGTTGCAAGGCACCATCAAGAACCTCTACATTTGTGAAGGCGCCATCGACGACAAGGCAAACAAGGTGCTCAGCAAAGGTGGCACCGTACTGGTGCTGGCTGGCGAGAAGCTTACCTACGGACGTGGCATCTCACAGCAGTTCACACCCGTCTTCTGGAACACCTCATGGTTCAAGATGAAGCCCCCTCACACCACCGGAATGTACATCGAGAAGGAGCATCCACTCTTCAGGTACTTCCCCACGGACGACTTCAACGACATGCAATGGTGGGCATTGATGAACCGTCAACCCGTGATGCTGATGGATAAGTTGCCAGCCAATCTGCAACCCATGGTGCAACCCATCGACACCTGGTTCCTGAGTCGTAAGCTCGGCATGCTCTTCGAGGCGAAGATAGGCAAGGGTAGGGTGCTTGTCAGCACTATGCCATACGATGTGGATTCCAAATACCCCACGATAGTACAGATGTCGTATGCCTTGCTGAAATACATGGCAAGTACAGACTTCGCGCCCACTATCGAGGTAACCACCGATCACATCAACGCTCTGTTCACCGAAAAGACGCCCAACGTTGACATGTTCACCAACGACTCGCCCGACGAGCTGAAGAAGAACATCAAGTGACATGAGGCATTCTGACCGTTCACACGGTTGGTGTCTCGAAGGCGACGAGCGTGGATTCAACCACACACAAATTGCTCCCTCGCGACGCAGCAATTGTTACCTCGCGACGCAGCAAAAAAAAGCTGAACCATTTCGGCTCAGCCTTCATTTATGTTATTTATTTCTTTCGTAATGCCTTGACGTGAGCATTGTTCACATAGTCGGGAAGATCTAACTCGTCGGCTTCTTCCTGGTGCTGACGCTGCAGGCGACGACCTGATGAACTGCATGTACCGCCTTCACATTCGTCGCTATCGTCACATGAGGAATCGCATCCTTCCGTTTCATCGCAATCCATTGAACAACCAGCCATTTCGGCAATGGCGTCAATGGTGATTCCCTCTGAGCTGACGTCCACAATCTCGTCATCGGTAATGTCGCCATCGTCATCGGCATCGTAAACTGCCACGTCGAAGGTGCCATCGCCATCTATGTCCATCATCTGGAATATCTCATTGCCACACTTGAAGTATGCCACGGGAATCTCTGTTCCGTCCTCATCGTCAATAATCGTGTCCACATCAACGAGTTCCAAATCATCACCATCCTCATCGTCTGCTTCACAACCATCTTCGCCACAACTCTTACTGAGCAGATTGCTCAAACCCGCCAGAAGGTCATCATCCTCGTCGGCCAAAGCCTTCTCGACGGACGCACTCTGCTGATCCTTGTCCTTGCAGCTTGTCATCAACGTACATGTGCCAAATGTCAGGGCAAATGCACCCAGGTACATCACTTTCCTAAAAAAAATCTTCATATCTGTATTACTTACTTAATGCTTCGAAGAGACGGTCGATTGCCTTATCGGCATCCTTTTCCTCGTCGAGAAGAGTGACAAACTTACTACCGATGATGGCACCGGCTGCATTGGCTTGAGCACTTTCGAGTGTCTGCTTGTTGCTGATGCCGAATCCAATCATGCGAGGATTGCGCAATGACATCTGGTTGACCTTGTTGAAGTATGCCTGCTTGGCAGCATCGAACTCGCTTTGTGCTCCGGTGGTGGCAGCAGACGATACCATGTAGATAAATCCATCGGTATGCTCGTCGATGAAATGAATGCGGTCATCGCTTGTCTCGGGAGTGATGAGCATGATGACACGAACATCGTACTTGTCGGCCATAGGCTTAACCTGTTCCATATAGTCGCGGAAGGGAAGGTCGGGGATGATGACACCATCGATGCCAATCTGCTGGCACTCCTTGAAGAAAGGCTCAAAGCCAAAGTGGTTGATGGGGTTGAGGTAACCCATAAGAAGGAGAGGTATCTGCACGGCATTCTCACCCTTGCGCACCTCAGCCAACTGGGCAAACAGCTTTCGCAGGGTCATGCCATTGCGTAGTGCCTTGGTGGCAGCATCCTGAATGACAGGACCATCGGCCATAGGGTCGGAGAAGGGGATGCCAATCTCAATCATGTCGATGCCACGCTTCTCCAGGGTACGAATTACATTCACCGTTCCGTCGAGGGTGGGTGTGCCGGCACAAAAATATAGAGAAAGAATCTTCTCGTTCGTTTCTGCAAATAATCGATTAATACGGTTCATATTTTTGTTTTTTATTTACTAAATTCAGTTAGAAAACTCTTGAGTTTATCTACGTTCTTGAGCGCAGGGCTATCCTCAAAACGACTGTTAAGGTCGATGCCTATGAGGTAAGGATGTGTGAAGTGCTTAACCCTTGATGCATCGTTGGCGCCTATGCCACCAGCCAGGAGGAAGGGGGTAGGACCATTGTAGGAACGCAACACCTCCCAGTCGAACTGCTCACCACTGCCACCCACACACTTACACTTTGTGTCGAAAAGGATGTGACTGACGATGCCATGATACGCCTCTGCCTTCTGCACATCGTCTGCATTGCTTACGCTGATGGCTTTGATGACAGGCAGATGGAGTGTGCTACTCACCAGCTGACAGAATTCTGCTGATTCATCACCATGCAACTGTATGCGATTGAGTGCCAGTTGGCTTGCCTTGTGTGTGATGAAGTCAAGGTCGGCATTTACGAACACGCCTACGCGCTGGCATTGTGGAAGATAGGTTGGGGTGCTATCGACATAACGACTGCTTTTGGGCCAACAGATAAAGCCCATCCAATCGACGCCCAACGACTCCACCTCGCGGATGTTGGAACCATCGCGCATGCCACAAACCTTTTTCAATTCACAATTCATAATGCACAATTCACAATTGGCTTTCGTAATTCACAATTCATAATGCACAATTCACAATGCACAATTGAATACTCTATTGCTGGCAAAACAGCTTTAAATCTGCTCGACGAACTTCTTCAGCTCTGCGCCTGGATCGGCAGACTTCATGAAGTGCTCGCCCATCAGGAAACCGCGGTAGCCAGCCATACGCAGGTCGCGTACCACAGCAGGATTGCCGATGCCACTTTCGCTCACCTTAAGCACGTCGGCAGGCAGACGACCAATCATGTCGAATGAATGCTGCACATCGGTCACGAAGCATCCTAAATCGCGATTGTTGATGCCAACCATATCAGCATCTAAGTCGCAGTAATCCAGCTCTCTCTCGTTATGCAGTTCGAGCAACACCTCAAGCTTAAGCTCGTGTGCCAAACGGGTAAGGTTCTTTACCTCATCCTTGCTTAGGCAAGCGGCAATGAGCAGGATGGCATTGGCCTGAATCTGTCGTGCCTGAAACACCTGATACTCATCGACGATGAACTCCTTGCGCAGGATAGGAATGGACACCGTGGGACGTGCTATCTCGACAAACTGCATGCAGCCGCCAAAGTATTTCTCGTCGGTGAGGATGCTGAGAGCAGAGGCTCCATTGGCAGCATAGGAGGCAGGAATGATGTCGGGACGCCCCTCCTCCTTGATCCAGCCCTTTGAGGGCGATTTACGCTTGAACTCCGCAATGATTCCCGAAGCAGAAGCTGCAAGCGAACCACGCATGGATAGCTTGGAGTAATTGTCTGCGGCCATCATCTGCTCTACCTCTTGATAAAGGTCGCGTGCAGGAACAGCTTCCTTTTGCTGAGCCACCTCGATGCGTTTCCACGCAACTATCTCGTCGAGTACGTCTTTCATATTTCCTTACGAGTTGATTTCGACAAACTTCTTGAAAGTAGCCAATGCCCTGCCGCTCTCGATGGATTCGCGCGCCATGGCCACAGAGTCGGCTATGCTGAGGTTGGCATCAATGACACTCATACCGAAGGCTGCATTGGCAATGACCACGTTCTTCTGAGCCTCGGTGGCTGTACCCTCAAGCACAGCATCAAATATCTTGATGGCCTCCTCGGGTGTATTGCCTCCAAAGATCTCTTCCTGCTTAACATACTTAAGGCCGAGGTCGATGGGGGTAAGCACTTTCTCAAAATATTTGGTGCACACCTTGAAACCACTGGTGAGCGATATTTCATCATACCCATCATAACTGGTCACCACACCATAGTTGTCGCCTATCTTCTGATGGATGGCGTTGTAGAGGCGCAGCTGGCTCTGGTTGGCCGTGCCGTGCAGAGAGTTCTTGGGATGGCAGGGATTGACGAGGGGCCCCAGCAAATTGAAACATGTAGGCACCTGCAATGCCTTGCGGGTAGGGCCAACGAACTTCATGCCGTAAGCAAAGAGGGGAGCATGGAAATAGCAAATACCTGCCTCGTCGAGCGAACGCTTCAGAACGTCAACGTCGTCGGTGAATTTCACGCCATGCCCCTGCAGCACGTTGCTGGCTCCGCTTACAGAGGTGCTACCACCGTTGCCATGCTTGGTGACCTTATATCCAGCACCTGCTATGACGAATGCCGAACAGGTGGAAATATTGAAGGTGTTCTTGCCATCACCACCCGTGCCCACAATGTCGAGCGTGTCATAGTCTTCAAAATTGACATACTTGCCAGTTTCGAGCAATCCGTCCCTGAAACCAAGCAGCTCGTCAACCGTGACGCCACGTGTCTGCATGGCCATCAGTAGAGCAGCTATCTGCTGTACATTGTATTGCTCCTGGGTGATGTTGAGCATAATCTGGTGAGTGTCCTCGCGCAAAAGCGTCTCACCATTGATGAGTTTTATGAGATATTGCTTCATTTGTCTAACTTCTTAATAATACCACGTACCATAATGAAGGTATTTATCACAGTAATTGCAAATATTATGGTTGATATAATAAAGTATGTATTGAAATGCTGGCCTTTAATACATACCAGGATGGTACGCAGAAAGTATCCTGCCACAATACATTGCACAACGATAAAGTATATTGAGGATTTCTTTATTCCCATTGTTTTATCTATTTTAATGAGGGTTAGTGCTTCAACCAGTTGCCAAGTATGGTCTTTCCGGCAGGTGTCAATACACTCTCGGGGTGATACTGAATGCCTCGGATGTCATACTCCTTGTGACGAAGCGACATGATAAAGCCTTCGTCACTAACACTCGTCACTTCCAGGCATTCGGGCAAGCCCTCTGCATCAACCACCCAAGAATGGTATCGGCCAATCTGGAACCCCTCCTTTGATGTCTGCTCCATGAGTTGTGTCTCAACACCCTCAAAGAGATAGTCGTTGGCAGTAAGGTAGCAGGGTGTGGCTACACCGTGCACCACCTCGCCAATGTTGGTAAGCTTTCCGCCGAAACTCTCGCCAATGGCTTGATGGCCAAGGCAAACACCCAGGATGGGCTTCTTGCCTGCATACGACTTAATGACATCGAGCAGCAAACCTGCCTCGCTTGGAATACCAGGGCCAGGAGAGAGGATAATCTTGTCGAACTCCTCAAGCTGCTCCATCGTGAACTGGTCGTTGCGATATACGGTTACGTCGGCTCCCAACTCCTTCACGAGATGCGAAAGGTTATAGGTAAACGAGTCGTAGTTGTCTATTATTACTATTTTCATAGTTTCTCTGCAATGCTAATTGCTTTTCTTAATGCACCTAATTTATTATTAACCTCTTGTAGCTCGTACTCGACGTTGCTCTTTGCCACGATGCCACCGCCTGCCTGGAACCACAATTCGTTGTTGCGGCTGACAAAGGTGCGAATGGTGATGGCTTGGTTCAACTCGCCATTGAAGCCAATGAAGCCGATGCAACCGCCGTAAGCACCACGGCAATGGGGTTCGTATTCGGAGATGAGTTGCATGGCACGTACCTTGGGAGCACCCGAGAGCGTACCTGCAGGGAACGTGTCGATAAATGCCTGTACGGGGTCGGCATCCTTGTCGAGAGTACCGCTGACACGGCTGACCAGGTGAATGACATGACTGTAGAACTGCATGTCCTTGTAGAAGTCAACGTGCACGTCGTGGCAATTGCGAGAGAGGTCGTTGCGTGCCAGATCGACGAGCATCACGTGCTCGGCATTCTCCTTAGGGTCATTGCGCAGATACTCGGCATTCTGCTTGTCGAGCGCAGCATTACCCGTACGCTTCGTGGTACCGGCAATGGGGTCGATGTAGGCGGTGTATCCGTTATCGTCATTACAGGTGATACGGCAATGCGTCTCGGGCGAAGAGCCGAAGATGCGGAAGCCTCCGAAGTCGAAATAGAAGAGGTAGGGTGAGGGATTGATACTGCGAAGCGCACGGTAGAGCTTGAAGTCATCGCCCTCGTATGCCTGCTTGAAACGACGTGCCAGTACAATCTGGAAGACGTCGCCACGAAGGCAGTGTGCTATACCTTTCTTTATATTAGCACGATGTTCGTCATCGGTTAATGTGCTCCAGTAGTCGCCAACGGGATGAAAGTCGTATGCCTGGTAAGAACGTGAGTTGAGGTCGCGCTCCAACTGGTCAAGGTCATCCTCCTCGCCATCCTGCAACAGTTCTATTATGGTAACCTCGTTGCGGAAATGGTCGAACACTACAATGTCCTTGTACAGGATGTAGAGCATGTCGGGTGCATCGTTCTCCTGCTGTGTCTCGTCTTTTACAGCGATATTCTCAAAATAGCGAACGGCATTGAATGTGGTATAGCCAAACAAGCCGGCAGAATCCTTGTCGTCGCCCGTAATCTCAAAGCTGTTAAGGAAGTCGTTGATGGTTTGGGCACAATGCTTGTTGGATTCTATCTTGAGGCTTGTCTCTTTTCCGTCGGGGTATCGGGCAATGCCTACGCCATGCTCAATGCTGACGCTGCCTATGGGGTGAAGGCCGATAAAGCTCTTGGAATTTTCACCTCCATGATAGTCGGAGCTCTCCATCAAGGCACTTTGGGGATAGGCATCGCGCACCTTGAGGTAGGCGCTGACGGGAGTCATGAGGTCACCAAGAATCTTCTTGGACTTGGTGTGATAGTTGTAGGCTTTCATCTCACGTTTTTCAAATAAGTTTCCATATCCTTGTCACCACGTCCGCTGACGGTAAGCACAACAATATCGGTGGGGTTAAACTTCATTTTGGGCAACAGGGCCAAGGCATGACTGCTTTCGAGTGCAGGGATGATGCCTTCCATGCGGGTAAGTTCGAACGCAGCATCGAGTGCCTCGTCATCGTTGATAGGCAACACCTGAGCACGGCCTGTCTCGTAGAGGTTGCAATGGATAGGACCTGTGCCGGGATAGTCAAGACCTGCGCTAATGCTGTAGGGTTCGATAATCTGACCGTCCTCGTCCTGCATCACCTTGATGCGTGAACCATGCAGGATGCCAGGCGTACCAATGTTGAGCGAAGCGGCTGTCTCCTGTGTGTCGATGCCATAACCTCCTGCCTCACCCAAAACTATCTTAACACGCTCATCGTCAATATAATGGTAGATGGTACCTGCAGCGTTGCTACCGCCACCGATACATGCCATCAGGTAGTCGGGATAGTCGCGATCCTCCTTCTCAAGCAACTGCTCCTTGATCTCCTTTGAGATAACACTCTGGAGGCGAGCCACCATGTCGGGGTAGGGATGAGGTCCTACCGTGCTACCAATAATATAGAAAGTGTCGGCAGGATGACAGCACCAGTCGCGAATGGCTTCGTTGGTAGCATCCTTGAGTGTCTTGTTACCACTCTGTACGGGGAACACCTCAGCACCCAACATCTTCATTCTCTCCACATTGGGGCGCTGACGAGCCACGTCGGTATCACCCATGTACACGCGGCAAGGCATGTTCATCAAGGCACATACAGTGGCTGTTGCTACACCATGCTGACCGGCTCCTGTCTCGGCAATGATACGCTTCTTGCCCATCTTCTTGGCAAGGAGTATCTGACCAATGGCATTGTTAATCTTGTGAGCTCCAGTATGGTTCAAATCCTCACGCTTGAGATAGAGTTTGCAACCATATTTCTCACTCATTCGCTTTGCATAGTACAAAGCAGAGGGGCGTCCTACATAGTCCTTGAGCAGCTGATTGTATTCGGCAACAAACTCAGGACTTTCAATAATAGGAAGATACTGATTCTTTAAGTCTTCAACGGTTTTATAAAGAATTTCAGGTACATAGGCACCACCAAACTCTCCATAAAAACCGTTTTCATCTACATTATATGTTTTCATAATTATAATTATTTCCTTAAATTGATTTTCAACTACCTTACAATCGTAAATGGAAACACATAGACGTCACCATATTCGTTTGTGGGTTCCGACTTCAGGTTCGCTATAACATATTCACCAGGCTCCATCGGCACATGAGGCTTAACTTCATATCTGCTTCCGCCTAAAGAACTGATAGCCATGTAGTCAAGATCGATGATCCTGCCTTCGCACTCGAAAATGCTATGAGAACTGAACTTACGATACTGCTTCTTCTCCTTCAGCTTTATTACTGTAAAGTCATTGATTTTGTATCTTTTCGTATCGATAATCATACGTGGCTGTCTGTCATCGGCCAGCTGACGAGAGTGCTGTCCCCAAAGGTAACGGGTCATTCTGCCATCAGTTTGAATATCCAGAAACTTCCAACCCGACTTGTACTCGGTTTGGGTAACCACGGGGTCAATTCTATAAATAGAATCACCTACAAACATAAACACGTTTGCAACTTGTGAATTCTCTTGTCCACGTGCTGACAACGAGAGTACACAGAATAATAATATGAACAATCTTTTCATCATTTTCGCACAAAGTTACGATTTTTTAGTGAAATGGACAACAAAAACTGCAAAATGATGACATTTTAATTGTTATTGAATATAAATTTTGTAAATTTGCGCTTGAAAACGTGTAAATAAAATAATTATGATAACCATTGCTATCGGTGTATTGATGGTTTTTGGCTATTTGCTTATAGCCTCTGAGCATCTTACTAATATCAACAAAGCCGCTACGGCTATGTTTGCTGGTGTGGTAGGATGGATTCTGTTTATGTTGACAGGAACAGAATACATTTCGTCGATTCACGCAGAGGAATGGACAGATTTTCTGAATGGAAGGGAACCCGAATGGGAGGACATACACACCTTTGTGGCACAGAATGTATTCCTGAAGCATGCCATGTACATCTGCAACCTTGTAATGTATCTGCTTGCCACGACTGCCATTGTGGATGTGCTGAATTCAAACGAATGCTTTGGATTCATGAAAGACCTGATAAAGAATCGAAACAGTAAGTACGTACTGTGGATCTCTGTGGCATGCACATTCCTCATCTCGGTAAACCTTGACAACCTGACCACAACAGTACTTATGCTGCTGGTGATGAAGAAAATCGTAGCGAACGACAAACAAAGAATTTTCATTGGCGCAGCCATTCTTGTAGCGGCCAACTGCGGTGGTTGCTGTACGGTAATCGGCGACACGTCATCCTTGATGGTTTGGTACAAGGATGCCGTCACACCTGCCAATTTCAGCGGTGCGCTGATACTTCCTGCATTGCTTGCTACTTGTGTAACTACCTTACTGATACAGCGCAAGTTACCACATACGCTCGACTTGGTTCGCTCTACGGTCATCTTCAGGGGCGAAGACACCTTGCTGCCCACTTGGCAACGTGTAACATTGCTGGTAATCGGATTGGGTGGACTTTGGTTTGTGCCCACCTTCTATCGCATTACGTTGTTGCCCCCATTCCTTGGTTCCTTGTGCGTGCTCTGCCTGCTATGGGTGCTGAATGAGGTGTTTAACCATGAGCGTATCCGTACCGAGCAACCCTCTATACTGAAGGGAAGCGACCATCGTCTGCTTTACGAATCGTTGCAGGTAATCATGTTCGTCATTGGTATGTGCCTTGCCGTGGGTGTGCTCTATGAGTGCGGAGCCATGTCATGGTTGCGTAATATTGTTGAGACTATCTTCCCCAATATATATATAATAGGTGCAGTCACGGGATTTGTAAGTGCGGCATTGGACAATGTGGCTCTGGTGCTGACCGGCATCAACATGTATGATGTGACTCCAGATGGCGCTATGGCAAGCGAGTATTTGAGCTTCTTTGCCCAAAACGGTCCTTACTGGCATATCGTGGTTTTCTGTGCCGCAGTAGGTGGCTGCCTGCTTCCCATTGGAAACACAGCAGGTTATGCCTTCCTCAAGATGGAAGAGGAGGCGTCGGGCAAATGGTATCTGAAACACATTGCCGGAAAAGTGTTATGCGGGTGGGTAGTAGGACTTGCCTGTTACTTTGTAATTGACTATTTTATTCGATGAATACAAACGAAGCGCTTCGTCGCCTTGGAATAGACGAACTGAATTACATGCAGCAGGAGTGCATTGCTGCGTACAGAAAAAATAACAACATTATACTTATCAGTCCTACCGGTAGTGGTAAGACTCTGGCATATTTGCTGCCTCTGGCTGAACAGATAGATTGTGCAAGCCACGAGGTGCAAGCGGTTGTAGTTGTGCCGTCGCGCGAACTGGCACGCCAAACCCACCAGGTACTGCAGCAGATAGGGGGTGGCATACGTAGTGTGGCCGTGTATGGCGGTCGCCCTGCCATGGAGGAACATCGCACCATAAAGTCGGTGCAACCTCATGTCATCATAGGCACTCCGGGGCGTCTTGTTGACCACCTGGACAAGGAGAATTTCTCGAGTGCGTTTGTGGACAAGCTTGTTATAGATGAATTTGACAAGTGTCTGGAATTGGGCTTTCAAGACGAGATAAAATCGGTATTGGACGCTCTCCCCCGTGTGGAACGCAAGATGTTGCTTTCTGCCACTGATTGTCCCGAAATACCCCTTTTCGTGAGTGTTGACGATAACACCAAGAAACTCAACTATTCGGACGAAGATGAGCAGATACCAGACAGGATTGCACTCTACGCCGTGAAGTCGCCAATAAAAGACAAATTGGAGACGTTAGGACAGATGCTTTGTGCCTTTGGCCAGCAATCATCCATTATTTTTGTCGGATTTCGCGAAAGTGTGGATAGGGTAACCCAGTTCCTCAAGCGTCAGGGTTTCTTTGTTTCTGACTTTCATGGAGGCATGGATCAGGATCTGCGTGAACGTGCATTGTTCCGTTTTGCGAGTGGTGCGTGTAACATCATGGTAAGTACGGATTTGGCCGCCAGAGGACTTGACATTCCCGAAGTGGACAACATCATACACTATCATTTGCCTATCGACGAAGCCTCCTTCGTTCATCGCAATGGCAGAACCGCCCGATGGGATAAGACAGGAAATTCCTACCTCTTGCTGGGGCCAGAGGAGTATATTCCAACTTTCATAGAGTGTGAGGTGGGAGATTACAGCCTTCCTTCGCACACCAGTGCCCCTCAGCCACCCAAATGGGAATCGCTCTATATTGGCAGAGGCAAGAAGGAAAAACTCTCGAAAGGCGACATCGCTGGCTTCATGATGAAGATTGGCGGTTTGCAAAAGGACGAGGTTGGACGCATCGACGTGCGTGACCATTGTGCCTATGTGTCTGTATTGCGTTCTCGCATAAAAGAGCTTATGATACGCATAAAAGGGCAAAGAATAAAGGGTATGAAAACGATTATTGAACCTACAAAGTAATTTCTGTGGGAAATCCTTTGTCATGTCAGTAATAAATCGTAAATTTGCATGCCCGTATTATAAAATAATACCAGATTGTGGCAAATTGATGCTTTTACAGCGAAAATGAGCCCAAAATGATTAAGGTAAAAGTATAATCAAATTAATATACAAAAACTAATGAAAAAGTACAATTTTAATGCAGGCCCTTCTAAGCTTCCCAAAGAAGTAATGGAGGCAGTAAGTGCAGCATGTATCGAGTTTGAGGGTAGTGGTCTTTCTTTGATGGAAATGAGCCACCGCGCAAAGAATTTCCAGCCCGTTATCGACGAGGCTGTTGCTTTGTTCAAAGAGTTGCTTAACATCCCCGAGGGTTACAGCGTATTGTTCCTGGGTGGTGGTGCAAGCCTTGAGTTCTGCATGGTTCCTTACAACTTCCTCGAGAAGAAGGCTGCTTACTTGAATACTGGTGTTTGGGCCAAGAAGGCTATGGCTGAGGCAAAGAACTTCGGCGAGACCATCGAGGTGGCTTCAAGCGCTGACAAGACCTACAACTATATTCCCAAGGGTTGGAGCATTCCCGCTGATGCAGATTACTTCCACATCACAACCAACAACACCATCTATGGTACTGAGATCAAGGAAGACATCGATTCTCCCGTGCCCCTGATTGCCGATATGAGCTCTGACATCTTCTCACGTCCCATCGACGTTAGCAAGTATGCCATGATCTATGGTGGTGCTCAGAAGAACCTTTC
>JAKSLO010000044.1 GCA_024401185.1 Bacteroidaceae bacterium
GCGTACTTCTCGGTCTCGGCGGTGTGCAGCTGCTTCAGGCCCTTGCTGGCAATGTACTCGCCCAGGGTATTCTCCACGTTCTCCTTGGGGAAGAGGATGTGTACGCCGGTGAAGCTTGCGTCGTAGGGAGTCATGCAGTAGTACTGCAGACCGGGGATGGTCTTCATGCCCTGCTCCTCCATGTCCTGCTGAGTCAGCACGACGGTGAGCTCCTTGGCACGGTCGTTGCGGTAGTTGAAGAAGATGACAACGTCGCCCTCCTTGATGGTACCGTCAACGGTGCTGTTGTTGATGGGCTTTACGAACTCGTCGGTCACGCCGTCATCATAGCTCTCCTGCATAGCCTCTACCATATCGGTAGCCTGCTTGCCCTCAGCCTTTACGAGCAGATCGTAACCCACCTTGACGCGCTCCCAGCGCTTGTCGCGGTCCATGGCGTAGAAACGGCCCACGATGCTGGCGATAGCAGCACCGGGCACCTCAGCGCACTTGTCCGTAACCTGCTGGATGAAGCCCTTACCGCTCTTGGGGTCGGTATCACGACCATCCATGAAACAGTGTACATAGGTGTTCTTGATTCCGTATGTCTTACTGATTTCGATGAGGGTGAAGAGATGGTCCAGAGACGAGTGTACGCCACCATTAGAGGTCAAGCCCATCAGGTGTACACTTTTGCCATTTTGCTTAGCATACTCATAAGCAGCTACAATCTCCTTGTTCTTCAGGATGCTTCCATCTGCACAAGCGCGGTTAATCTTTACCAAGTCCTGATAAACGATGCGACCTGCACCAATATTGAGATGTCCTACCTCAGAGTTACCCATCTGTCCGTTGGGCAAACCCACGTTTTCACCACTTGCCTGCAAGCGGCTGTTGGGATAAGTCTGCTCCAAATAATCCATGTAAGGAGTTGGAGTACTGTAGATAACATCACCCTTAGTCTTGTTGCCGATTCCCCATCCATCGAGAATCATAAGAAGTGCTTTTTTTGCCATTGTCTTATATGTTTAAATTATAAATTCTTTTTTTGTCAATCTGTTAGTATATACTTTAGTATATTTTTCGCAAAATTACTACTTTTTATTTAATTTTCATATTTCTTTCCCACGAAAAGTATCTTGCACAATTGAATTTGTGGAATTATTCTTACTGTCTATTTCGATTTTTGAATTTTGACGCTTTTCACTTTATCCAAAATCAAATTCCAGTTGTGCATTTTCTCCCAAAAGGTTGAACGAGAGGCGATGGTATTTTGTGGTACCAAATTCTCGTATTGCTTCGCGATGAACTTTTGCAGGGTACCCCTTGTTCTTGTCCCAATGATACATAGGGTATTCTTCATGAATTTGTTTCATGAAATCGTCTCGATATGTTTTGGCCAGTATGCTGGCTGCTGCGATATTAAGGTATTTGCCATCGCCTTTTACGATGGTGGTGTACGGTATTTCCGTGCCTCCTGTTCTGATTGATACGGCTCCTTGGATATCTTCTGCTTGTGAGAGGTGTTCTTTGGGCTTCCATTCGCAGAAACGATTTCCATCTACGATAACGGCTTCAGGAGTCTTTTTCAATTGATCGAGTGCTCTGTGCATGGCCAGAATACTTGCCCGCAGGATGTTAATTTTGTCTATTTCCTCATTAGACACAATTCCTACTGCCCATGCCTCAGCTTCCCGTTCTATCAGTTCACGCAATTGATAGCGTTTCTTTTCTGTAAGTTGTTTCGAGTCGTTAAGTCCCTTTGCCAACTCTGGGCATCGCTCTGCAATATCTGTGGGCAGTATTACGGCCCCTGCAAATACTGGACCAGCTAAGCAACCTCTTCCTGCTTCATCGCAGCCAGCTTCTATCTTGTCTTGATAATATTTGTTTTCCAGCATGTTTAGAACATCTTTTTTATTCTTTCGATACCAGTCACCAATATGTCGATTTCTTCTTTCGTGTTGTACAAGCCAAACGATGCTCTGGCCGTTCCTTGTATGCCAAGCCTGTGCATGAGTGGTTCTGCGCAGTGGTGCCCTGTTCTTATCGCAATACCAAGACGATCGAGTAGGGTGCCCAAGTCAAGATGATGTATGTCGCCTACTTGAAAACTGATTACTGCGTCACGTTCTGAAGCCGATGGACCAAATATCTTCATGCCTTCAATCTGGTTCATTTGCTCTATGGCATATCTTGTCAGTTCCTGTTCATGAGCGAGTATGTTGTCCATGCCAAGTTTACTTACATAGTCGAGTGCTTTGGCTAAGCCTGTCGTGGCTATGTAGTCGGGCGTACCGGCTTCGAACTTAAACGGTAGTTCATTGAAGGTTGTCTTCTCAAAACTTACGTTTTTGATCATTTCCCCTCCTCCCATGTAAGGCGGAATACGGTCCAGCCATTTTTCTTTTCCGTAGAGTACTCCAATGCCGGTGGGACCATAGATTTTATGTCCTGAGAATGCAAAGAAATCACAGTCTATGTCTTGTACATCCACAGCAAAATGTGGAGTACTTTGTGCTCCGTCCACCAAAACTGGAACATTATGCTTGTGTGCGATGCGTACGACCTCTTTTACAGGGTTGACTGTACCCAGCACATTGCTTACCTGTGTTACCGAGACAATTTTAGTATGTTCGTTGAAGAGCTTTTCATACTCTTCAAGGCAAAGCTTGCCTTCGTCGTTGATGGGGATGACACGCAGTTTTATCCCCTTGCGCTGGGCTACCAGTTGCCACGATACGATGTTGCTGTGATGCTCCATCTCACTCACAATGACTTCATCGCCTTCGTCCATGCAACCGTCTCCGAAACACGTGGCAACAAGGTTGATACTTTCTGTGGTTCCTCGTGTGAAGACTATTTCGTTTGTACTGTGAGCATTGATGAATTTCCTTACAGTTTCCCTGCTCTGTTCGTGCAAGTCCGTAGCACGTTGTGAGAGGAAGTGTACTCCGCGATGCACATTTGCATTCACGTTGTAGTATTCTTCCGTCATGGCATCTACTACACAGCGTGGTTTCTGTGTGGTAGCACCATTGTCAAGGTAAACGAGCGGTTTTCCGTAAACCGTTCTGCCAAGTATGGGGAAATCCTCTCGGATTTTATCTATTTGATAATTCATATTATCTGCTTTCGTTGTTTTCTTGCAAGTTTCATCCCAATGTAATGCGTTTTGCCTTTACAGTGGAGTCTCCCAGGAAGATGGATGCACTTTCGGTAAACGATGAAGGCTCTTCCGTGGTGAGAAATTGTGTGGTAGCACCTTTTGTGAGTTTTTTCTCCATTTCTGGATGACGTAAAAGGTAGTCTTGCAGGCTATCGGCTACATATTGGCCTTGTGGTATGATGCGCACTTCCTGAGGTGTGTGCTTTAGTATCTTGTCTAATAGGAGAGGGTAGTGGGTGCATCCCAGAATGATGGTATCTATCTCTGGGTCTTTGCGCAACAGGTTGCTTATGTTCTTTTCTACGAAATAATCTGCTCCTGGTGAGTCATACTCGTCGTTTTCAACTAAAGGCACCCACATTGGGCATGGTTCTCCGGTTACGATGATGTCTGGATGCAGTTTTGCTATTTCCAGATTGTATGTGCAGCTCCTTATGGTTCCTGGAGTGGCAACAACTCCTATATGACGTGTCTCTGATAGTTTTCCGATGCATTCTGCCGTGGGGCGGATTATACCCAGTACTCGTTTTTCAGGGGCTATTTGGGGCAGATCGCGTTGCTGTATGGTTCGCAGGGCCTTTGCAGATGCTGTATTGCAAGCCAGAATGACGAGTGGACATCCCATCTCGAACAGTCTCTTTACTGCTTGCAACGTAAATTCGTAAACGATTTCAAAACTTCGGGTTCCGTATGGTGCACGAGCATTGTCACCTAAGTACAGATAGTCGTACTGAGGAAGCAGGTGCCTTATTTGTCTAAGGATGGTCAAACCTCCATAACCAGAATCAAAAATGCCTATAGGAGCCACGAATGTTGTTTTATGGTAAGTTATTATGAGGCTTTAGTTTCCTTCCTGTTGAATCTCGTCTTCGGGCAAGGTGATTACATCCTCATCTTGTATGGGTATTACTTCTATGTTCTGTTTGGGCAGCAACACTTCTTCCAGCGTCACCATCCCTAATTCTGCTCGTACCAGGTCTGTTACATTGTCCCCTATTTCCGGGTTGATGTAGGGAGCAGCATTATCGTCAATGTTCAGCACAAAAGCGTATCCATACTCCAATGCTACAGCTTTGATGGCGGCATTGAGTTTGTTGTACACATCTTGCATGAACTCTTTTTCTGCTTTGTTAAGCAGTTCTACAGCCTCTTGACGGAAGGCAATGCTTTTTTCCATCACGTCCTGCAATTCTGCCTGACGTTTCTGGAGAATGTTTGAAGGGAAGTCTTTCTGACCTTGTAGGAAGTCGTTGAACTTACGTTGAAACTCTTCCTCGTTGCGAACACTCTCTTGTTCGTATTTAGCCTTCAGGTCTTCCAGTTTCTTTTGTGCCTGGGAGTATTGTGACATTTGGCGACATACAGCATCATAGCTAATGTAGCCAAATCTAAACTGTGCTGTTGCCACTAAGGGCAACAGCATCAGCAGTAGAAATATTTTTCTTCTCATTGTCATGAATTACATTCCGAGTGCCTTCTTGATCTCAGGGCTTACGTCGGTGCTCAGTGTGGGGCTTACAAAGGGAATAGCACCGGTTGATGTGTCAACAATGTAGATATAACCACCTGCTTCACCTACTTTCTTGATGGCAGCCATTACCAATTCCTGGATAGCCTGAAGCTTTTCTCCCTGTACTTTCTGGATGGCAGCCTGGTTGTCCTGATAGGTCTGCTGAATTCTCTGGTAGAGTTCTTGCAATTCCTGTTCGCGACGCTGCTTTACGTTATCAAGCAACTTGGCAGCTTCCTTGTTATAGTCATCGTTCTTCTTCTGGAACTCGTCCTGCATACGCTTCAAATCCTCGTCATACTGTTTTGCCAGAGCTTCAATCTCGGTTTGAGCAGCGGTGTACTCCTTCATGTTGGGGATGATGTCTGCAGAGTTGAAGTGTGCAAACTTCTGAGCAAAAACGCTCAAGGGTGCCATCATAAGGATGGCCAAAAGAATCTTTTTCATTGTTCTTAGAGTTTTTATTGTTAAATTATTAGTTGCTTAAATGATGATTTGCCCTTTCCGATTCCTCTTCATAGCAGATGCCTTCTGAATGTGCATTTTATCGGAGTTTAGGAGCGCAAAAACTGCATGGATTAGGCTCTTTGCTTTTTTAGTTGGCGTAACCCAGTTTCTGCAGCACCTCGTTACTGATGTCAATCTTGGGCGATGCATAAATAATGCCTGAGTCGGAAGCTCTGTCCAGTACGAGTGAGTAGCCCTTTTGGTCGCAGATGTCCTTGATGGCATTGTATATTTCGTCCTGGATGGGGGCCATCAGGCTCTCTCTCTTCTTGAAGAGTTCACCTTCGGTACCGAAATACTTTCTTTTCAGTTCGCTTGCCTCTTTTTCTTTGGCTACGATGGCTTCCTCACGACGGGGTTTCTCCTCGTTGCTCAAGAATACAGCCTCGCTTTGGTAATTCTTGTACAGGGTCTGTGCCTCGCTGTTCAGGGCCTCCACCTCAGCCTGCCATTTCTTGCTCAGCTGGTTGAGTTGCTCATTCGCGCGCTCGTATGCGGGTACGTTCTTTAAAATATACTCCATGTCAACCAAGACAAACTTCTGTGCGTTCATTGATGCCACACTTGCCAACATCAGCAGCATACTTAATAATACCTTTTTCATAATCAAACTCCTCTCCCTCATGTTTCTCCGCTACGAAGATTGTGAGGTGCAGTAGAGGGAATCTTTTAATTATTATTACTTTGTTTTTTCTTACTCTCTGGACGATTCCTTTTTACTATGTTTCATCCTCCTTTCAAGAGCAAAGATACTTTCATTCATTTTTGTCCCCAATGGATTACCCCTAATCGCTTGGAGGTTTTCCCTATTGGTGAATGGGTTCTTCTATAAGCCGAACTTCAATCCCTGTGGGTTAGAACTCCTGTCCGAGGATGAAGTGGAACTGGCTGCCCGAGTACTGCTTGCTACCATATACCGAGTCAAATCCGTATGCCCAGTCGATACCCAGCAAACCAATCATGGGGAGGAAGATACGTACACCAAGACCTGCGCTACGCTTCATGTCGAAGGGGTTGAACTTCTTGATGCTAGTCCATGCGTTACCTGCCTCAGCAAATGCCAATGCATAGATGTTGGTGCTTGCGCCCAACATGAGGGGGTAGCGGAGTTCAAGCGTGAAGCGGTCGTAGGCATAGCCATTACGTCCCTGTGGTGTGAGCGAACCATTTTCGTATCCACGCAAGCCAATGGTTTCTGTACCATAGCTGTAACTGTATCCGGAAGTTCCGTCACCACCCATGTAGAAGGTTTCAAATGGAGACTTCTTGTACTGGTTGTAGTGCCCCAGCAATCCTACTTCTACACGTGTCATCAGCACAAGGCACTTGTTGCCTGGAGTCAGCTGTGTGAAGGTTCTAGCCTTGAACTTCCACTTGTGGTATTCAATCCAGCGGTATTTGTCCTGCAGCTCGTTGTTGTAGTTCGAACTATAGGGGTTGTTTGCCAGGTTCTTGTATTCCTTCTTGTCCCACAAAGAGAAAGGTGGGGTGAAAGTGGCTTGCAGCAAGAACTCCGAACCGCTACGTGGGAAGATGGGGTGGAAAGTAGATGAGCGTGAAAGTGTGAAGCTCAGGTTGACGTTGTTACATGAGCCATTTGTCACGAGGAAGTACTTCCAGTCCTTCAGCATGTATCGTGTGTAGGATGCCTCAGCCATGAATGTGAAGTAGTCATCGGGCCAGCGCAGACGCTTACCCCATCCGAGCGAGGCACCGAGTATCTTCACGTACTGGTCGGGGTCGTAGTAGTTCTCATAGAAGTTGTTGCCATATCCATAGCCACCATAACCACTACCATATCCGTACAGGTAGTTGTTGTAGTAGTTCTGGTAGTAGGCCGAGTTGTAGTAGTTGTCGCTCACGTCGGTCTGCTTTGAGAAGAATGCGCTGAACGAGAGCTGGTTGGGACGTTTGCCGCCAAACCATGGGTTGACGTATGACACGCTGTAGGCTTGGTAGTATCGTCCGTTGGTCTGTCCACTCACGCTGAATGTCTCACCATTACCCTGGGGCATTACACCACGTCTCAGTCCGTCCTTCTTGAAGATGTTGGCAAGGCAGAAGTTAGAGAACTTCAAACCAATCTTTCCAATCACACCTGTCTGGCCATATCCCAGTGAGAACTCAATCTGGTCGTTTGACTTAGGTGTCAATCCCCATGTCAGATCTACAGTTCCGTCATCAGCGTTAGGCTGTATGTCGTAGTTGATGCTCTCAGCATCGAAGTGTCCCATGCTGGCAATATCGCGATACGAACGCTCAAGAGCCTGTTTGCTGAAGAGGTCGCCGGGTTTGTTGTACAGGGCACGGCGCACAACGCTCTCGTACACTCGGTCGTTACCCAATATCTTTACATGGCTCAGTCGAGCCTGGATGCCCTCGGTGATGCGCATCTCAATGTCGATAGAATCCTCGATGACGTTTTGGTCGATAGGGTCGATCTGTGAGAATACGTAGCCATTGTTATAGTACAGGTTGCCGATGGCATCGTCATCACTTCTCAGACGTTCGTCCATCAGTTTCTGGTTATACACATCGCCCTTCTTCATTGTCAGCAACTCTTGCAGGTATTCTGTGGGGTAGAGCGTGTTACCCACCCATGTGATGTTGCGGATGTAGTAGCGCTGTCCTTCTTCCACCTTGATGTGAATGTCAACAGAGTTCTCATCGAAAGGTACTACCGAGTCTTCCACGATGTAGGCATCGCGGTAGCCCAGCTCAGCATATTTCTCTATCAAACTCTCCTTGGCTTCCTTGTACTTCTTGTCCACGAACTTCTTTGAGTGGAAGAAGCTCGCCAGTCTTCCGCGTTCATACACTCCTTTCAAGGCACCGCCCTTAAAGAGTGAACCCTTGATCTTCTTCTCGGTAAGGGCATTGTTTCCTGTTACGTTGATGCGGTTTACCCTCACTTTGTCCTTCTTGTCGATATCCACATCCACAATCACCCTGTCGGGTTGTGCGGCATCGTTACGTTGCACGATGGTTATCTCGGCATTCTTGAAGCCCTTGTCGTCGAAGTATCGCTTAGCCAGCGTCTTGGCTTTGTCGAGCATGTTGGGTGTAATCTGGCTACCTTTTACCAGTCCCATCTTGGTCTCCAAGTCCTCGCGTTCGCTTTTCTTCACACCATTGTAGTTGATTGCCGATATTTTGGGCAACTGAGCCAGTTCGATGTGCAGGAAGGCAGAATCCACCACGATACTGTCCACGCTGATCTTTACGTTTGAGAAGAGACCATTGCGCCAATAGCGCTTGACAGCCTTGGTGATTTCCTCTCCAGGGATGGTGATGCGTTGTCCTACCGATAATCCCGAAAGGCCAATCAGTAGGTAGTCGTCATAGTTGTTGATACCGCTAACGGAGATGCCACCGATGACATACTGGCGTGGAGTACGCGCATAGTCAACCGTGGGCTTTACCTGTTTGCCTTGTGCCATCATTTGCAAGGGCAATGCCATGGCAATCAGGGCGGTAAGAAGAATGTATATACGTTTCATCAATTATAGTTTTCTGTTTGGATGGTACGGTTTTATTGCTGCACTTGTGCACTTGTCTTACCATACCGGCGTTCACGCTGCTGAAAGTCCACGATGGCTTCGTACAATTCCTCTTCAAGGAAGTCGGGCCAGAACTTGTTGGTGAAATAGAATTCGCTATATGCACATTGCCACAGCAGATAGTTGCTGATGCGGTACTCGCCACCGGTGCGGATGAGCAAGTCGGGCTCAGGCATGAAGTTTGTCTGCAGGTTGGCGTTGATGGTGTCCTCATTTACGTCTTCTGCCTTGAGTGTGCCATCCTTTACCTGCTGAGCTATTTGCTGCATGGCATTTGTCAGCTCCCAGCGCGACGAGTAGCTGATGGCCAGCACCAATGTCATTCGGTCGTTGTTCTTGGTGTGCTCACAAATCTCATCGAGGTGTGCCAGTACGGGGACAGGCAGACGGCTCATGTCGCCTATCACACGCAGGCGAACATTATTCTTCATGAATACGTCCTCAAGCAGACGGTCAAGGATGAGCTGCATCAAGGCCTGAATTTCCAGCGAGGGACGGTTCCAGTTCTCGGTTGAGAAGGTGTAGAGTGTGAGGTATTTCACACCCAGGCGAGTGCACTCCTCGGTGATGCGTGTCACCGTGGATACACCTTCGGAATGTCCTGCTGTACGGGGCAATCCCTTGGCTTGTGCCCAGCGACCATTGCCATCCATGATCATGGCTATGTGTCGTGGTATGCGGTTGAAGTCTATTTTCTCTTTAAAACTCATATCTTTATGTTGTTGCTGAACGATACGCTCGAAAGTATGGCTGTATTGTCCACCTTGACTTTCCGAAGTGTATTTTCAACTCTTTTATATTTTCACTTTTCAACTCAGTTGTTACATTTCCTGTACTTGGGGCAGAGGTCGTAGGTGACAAAGAGCATTAGGAACGAGTAGCAGTCCTTGTTCTTGAATCCTACGCTTTGGATGCCATAGGGTGCATCGAGCTGCAACGAGGTGTCGGTCACATCCAGTTTGTCGGTTGTGGTAAAGCGGAATGTCCACTCCGCACCTACGTTCACCCTTGGCTTGAGCTTGTATTTTACTCCCAGTCCTATAGGCGCGTTCACGGCAAAATCGGTATGGCCGCCCCCTAAGGCAAGCGTGAAGCCCAGTCCGGCTACGGCATAGGGTGTGATGCGGCTGTTGCCCTTGTACCCCTCACCTGTTCCGTATCCCCAGAAGTTCATCTCAAACTGTGCTCCCAGGTCAATCAGGTTGCGCTTGAAGCTTACTTGTGTAGGCGTGCCTCCTGCGACTGTCTGACTGTTGGCGTCGGCAGGGATGAATATCCCATTTGAGTTGCCCGAGATGTGTCCGAGTGCCAGATTGCCTTTTACCACCATTCGTGGGTTGAACACTCGGCGTGCAATCACGCCCCCCATGGCTCCCATGTGCTTGAACGGAGTGCTGCTTACATCGCCCAGATAGAAGGAGGGACCCAGCGAGGCACCCAACTCCAATTGGTATTCCAGCTCCTGTGCCCTAAGTGCATGGGGCAACAGTATGAATAGTGCGATGAGCAGTCTCTTCACGTTCTATAGTCAGTTAGCGAATCCCATTCTGTTCAGTCTTCCTCGCCAGGTGTGCTGTCCAGCCACAATCCAGATGAAGTTGTCCTTATCCAGCGTTGCTGTGACGGCATCCTTGCAGCCTTCAAGTTCGGCGGGCAGGGTGAGCTCTGGCTTGTTGCTCCATGTCAGTCCGTAGTCGGGGCTGAAGAGTATCTTCTCAAAAGCTTTCTGCTTGCCGTCGATGCTGGCTCCGCCCATTGCGATGAGGCCATTGTCGTAAGGCATTACGATGAAGGGCGACATCTGGGGGCAGAGGCGGTAGTTATCGGCTGTATGGGGATAGAACATCCATTTGGCTTCACTCTCGTTTACCATCCATGCCTTCGACCATGCCACGACTTTCTGGTCGGTAACCTGCGCGTTGCATCCCGACAGAATGAGGCGTGTATAGCCATTGTCCTGTTTGATCTGCGTGAGGTTGAACTGGGCATCGGGCAGCAGTTCGGCTTTCTCGTCCAAGGTCTCAACTTTCCAGGTCAGACCGTTGTTGCTGCTGCTCTGCAGGGTTCCGTCCACCATGGCATACAGGCAGTTTGTGGTGATTCCTATCAGTTTGCGTCCTGCCACGGGCTCTGAGTATATGGTCCACTCTGTGCCGTTGCTGCTGGTCAGTATGGCTCCGTCGTCGGTGCTCAACAGCAGGTTGCCGTTTCCATCAGCTTGCAGGGTGCTTATGTCTGCCTTTTCAGCCCCGTTCATGGGGGCTATTGTCCATTCCTTGCCGTTCTCTGCCTGTCGGCTTGCACAAAGCAATGTGCCATCCGCATTTTTCCCAGCCATGTACAGGGTGCCGTTGCTCCACACCATTTTGCGCTCGGCCAACTGACTCAGGTCTGCGCAGTCGGCCTGCTGGTTCCATACGAATTTGTCGCCATCCAGTTTGTGCACGTTCAGCTTCATGGTGTAGTGGCGCTCGCTGGTTCCGCTGGTCGAGAGCACCACGATGTCGATGGGGCCCGAGAAGTCTATGGAGTCTTTGGCCGAATAGGTCACATAGTCCACGTCTCCACTCTTCTTGTAGCCGATAATGCCCTGGTACTCTATGGTGGCCAGCACGGCATTGACGCGTGTGCCATAGGGCAGCGAGTCTCTGTTCTCGATAATGTTGTTTCTCTGGTCTATCGACATAGGAAACGAACTGCCGCTCAAGGTGACGGTGTAAGTGCTGTCGTTGCCTTGTTTGTCTAATGTGTGGATGGTACGCTTGAGTGCACCCAAACTCACACTTGAAACGTAACAATAGTCGTTGGTGTTGACTTCTTTGTCATTGTCCGAGAGACATGAAGTCAGGGTCACCAATGCCAGCATGAGTGGGTAGATATAACTCTTTATTTTCATTCTTTGATTGTTGTTTTGCTTATTCCTTGAATTGTGTTTTTGCTTTTCATACGCGCGCACACAAATTTCAGGGTGCAAAATTACATTATTTTTTCGCATTATGAAACATCTTGCCTACTTTTGTTTTCTTTTTTGTGTTTATTTAGGAATCTAAGGCGTCATTTCGGCAATTTTTTTACATTTTTTAGTTTTTGGATGTCCGTGGGTGGTGTTCGTGGGGTGCTCTCTGCACTCTACTATCACCCGACCTGCACCCGTAGATCCCCCGTGTTTTACGGAGGATGCACGGAGGATACTCGGGGGATGCTCGGGGGGAGCGTGTAGGAAGTGCAAAGCATGCCACGTTGTCATCGGGGCAATGTGGCATGCTTTTTGGGGCGGTGTGGATGGTGGGACGTCAGCGGGGGTACACGCAAATGCGATTCTCACCAAGCTCAATGTGCGAAGTCATGGCACAAGTGGGCAAGGTGGGTGAGGGGATACCTTCGCCAAGTAATATGGGCGATGTCTCCACCCTTATCTCATCCCACAAACCTTCTTGGATGAAATGTTGCAGTACGTGGGCCCCGCCCTCCACGAGCAAAGTCTGTACCTTTCGGTCATGAAGTTCTCTCATCAAGGTCTCAAGGTCCCATGACTCCCAAACGAGTGTCTCTGCCTCGTCGTTGAACACTTTCGCCTCCTTGTCCAGGTTTCCGTGTGTGTCGATGACCACTCGCAAGGGGTTCTTCCCCTTCCAAAGGCGTGTGGTTAGTGAGGGGTTGTCGCACATCACGGTGCCTCCTCCTACCAGGATGGCATCGTGGTGGGCTCGCAGGTTGTGAACGAGGGTTTGTGTCAGTTGGGTGGAGAAGGCTACCTGCTTTTGGTTTTGTCCCATGAATCCGTCCTGGCTTTGTGCCCATTTCAGGGTGATAAAGGGACGTTTCAGCATGTGGTAAGTCATGAAACTGCGGTTAAGTGCCTTGCACTCTTCCTCCAAAACGCCTATGGTGACATGGATGCCTGCGTCTTGCAGTTTCTTGATTCCCAGTCCGTCAACCTTGGCAAAAGGGTCTTTGCAACCAATCACCACGCGTGGAATCCGTTTCTCGATGATGAGGTCGGCACAAGGGGGCGTCTTGCCATAGTGGGCACAGGGTTCTAGACTTACGTAAATGGTGCTGTCTTGCAGGAGTTCGGGGTGTCTGACCGAACGTATGGCATTGACCTCGGCATGCGGACCACCACATCGTCTGTGGTAGCCTTCGCCAATAATCTTGCCGTTGTGCACAATTACAGCCCCCACCATGGGGTTGGGAGGTGCTCCGGTTATGCCGTTTCGGGCCAACTGGATGCATCTTTGCATATATTTTTCGTCAATTTTCATCACGTTTCTTTATTTTTGTCTTTATCAGTTTTTTTGTGTGGTCTCTTTTTCGTATTTTTGCAAAAACTTAATTTCAGTCTCTTTGCAGGCTTGCGTAAGGTCCCTGTTGGCTGTAGGGATTTTGCAGAAAAGACTACTCGTAAAAAGAGAAAAAGACCTATGGCTCTATATCACGACATCATTCACCGTTTGTCCGAAGTTTATCCACAAGGCGAGGCAACTGCTTTGGCGCGAATGCTCTTTGAAGTTCGTTTCAATTTGTCGCTCACCGATGTTTTGTTGGGCAAAGATAATGAATTATCTTCAAATGAGCGCGACGAACTCGAAAATATTGTTGTTCGGATGCTGAAAAATGAACCCATACAGTATATTTTGGGCGAGACGGAGTTCTGTGGAATGACTCTTAAGGTGGCTCGTGGTGTCTTGATTCCACGTCCCGAAACCGCCGAACTGGTGGACTGGATTGTGAAGGATGCCTGTTCGCATCCCCTTCGTGCCCTCGATGTGGGAACCGGTAGCGGTTGCATTGCCTTGGCACTTGCCCAAAGTGGTTTTGACGTGGAGGCATGGGATGTAAGCGATGAGGCGCTTGCCATTGCTCGGCAAAATGCAAACTCTCTGGGTTTGAATGTTGATTTTGTTCATGAAGATGTTTTACAATACGATGGCTTGTCTTTGCCCTCTCATTTGCTATTTGACGTGATTGTGAGCAATCCTCCCTATATCTGCCAAAAGGAGGCCTGTGAGATGGAACGTAATGTGCTGGAGTATGAGCCTCATTTGGCCTTGTTTGTCCCCGACGAAGATCCTCTTCTTTTCTATCGTGCCATTGCAGATGTGGCCTCCCAGCGACTGGTTTCTGGAGGAAAACTCTATTTTGAGTTAAATCGTGCCTATGCCAATGAAACCTTGTATATGCTTGAATCAAAGGGGTTTGTGGAACTTGAAACCCGAAAGGATCAGTTTGGTAATGACCGGATGCTGAAGGCTGTCAAAAAGTAAAACCGTTTAACCAATTTTATTTATGGATTATAATACGGCATTATTTCGGTTGACTTCGCTTTGTGCTGGTTCTGAGCAATGTGAGTGGAACTTGCGCGAGAAGATGAAAAAGTGGGAGGTGAGTCGTTCTGACTCCGACAAGATAATTGACTACTTGTATGATGAGAGATATCTTGACGAACAGCGTTTTGCTCTTGCTTATGCTCGCGATAAGATGCGGTATAACCGTTGGGGGCGTCAGAAGATAGATCAGAACCTGCGTCTGTTGCATATCAGCGCTCCTTCACGCAAGGAGGCCTTGCTTGGTTTGGAGGAGAAGGAGTATGAGGATATCCTGCAAGAACTGCTTGCCGGCAAGGTACGCACCATAAAGGCTCAATCTGACTATGAGCGCAACGGCAAGCTCATCCGCTTTGCCTTGGGCAGGGGGTTCGAAATGTCGGTCATCATGAAGTATCTTCCCGATGCTGATTTTGATGCCTTGGACGATGTGGAAATGGAAGATTAACGTGCAAAACGTCTTTTTAAGTGTGATAAAGAGGGTTACTTGATTAGTGTGAATTAGTGTGACAAAGAGGGTTACTTGATTAGTGTGAATTAGTGTGATAAAGAAGTTACTTGACCTGCTTTTGCCTCGTCGCTGCGTGGTGTGCAACGAGTGCCTGAATGCCGATGAGCGTTGCCTTTGCACCTCATGTCAGGCTTTCCTGCCTCGGTTGTCGTACGATGACCTTTCCGACAACGACCTGGTGCGTTTGTTCTGGTGCGAACTTACTTTCGTGAGGGCTTTTGCTTTGATGCGCTACAATCCTGCATCGCGTTACCATAGCATTATCGAGGTGATGAAATACAAGGGTCGCCCTGATGTGTGTGTGGCCATGGGTACTCTTCTGGCAGAGTCGGTAGGTTCGGCAGACTTCTTTGCTGATATTGATGCCATTGTGCCGGTTCCGTTGTCGCGCAAACGATTACGCCAACGTGGCTATAATCAGGCGGAACAGATAGCCAAGGGCATTGGTAAGGCAACGGGCATCAGGGTCTTTCCTGATGTGCTGCGTCGCAAGGTCGATAATGCCACGCAGACACGACTGAATAGTGATATGCGAATGGTTAATGTGCATGATATCTTTGAGGTGGTTCGCACAAATGGCTTAAAGGCTCGTCACATTCTTTTGGTCGATGATGTGGTGACAACGGGTGCCACCTTGCTGTCTATGGCTCGCACTTTGGCTGCGTCTTTTCCTGGTGTCAGGTTTAGCGTGGCTTGCGTGGGACAAACAGTCAGACAATAGGATGCTGAACGGAAATGCTTTTTTATCGTCAATTATCAATTCCTTCATGAATATTGCACGTTAAATAATGTGGCTTTAATGCCAATTTTTCCTCTCTTTATTTTCACTTTTCTAATTTATTACGTATCTTTGCACTCGAAATATATTTGGAAACAATAAAATCAAATAATAATTATGAAAACTCTGGAGAAGATTTTTGCCAGCAAACTGCTTAAGGTAAAGGCTATTAAGTTGCAACCCACAAATCCATTTACATGGGCATCGGGATGGAAGTCACCCTTCTATTGTGATAACCGTAAGACTCTTTCTTACCCCGACTTGCGCACCTTCGTGAAGATTGAGATTGCTCGTCTTGTTAGTGAGCAATTTGCTGATGTTGATGCTATTGCCGGTGTGGCCACAGGTGCCATTCCTCAGGGCGCATTGGTAGCCGACGTGTTGAATCTTCCCTTCGTGTATGTTCGCAGCAAACCAAAGGATCATGGTTTGGAGAACCTTATCGAGGGTGAGCTGAAGCCCGGTATGAAGGTGGTTGTGGTAGAAGACCTTATCAGCACCGGCGGTAGCAGCTTGAAGGCTGTAGAGGCTATCCGCAACAATGGTTGCGAGGTGGTTGGTATGGTGGCAAGCTACACCTATGGCTTTGATGTGGCCGAGAAGGCATTCAAGGATGCTAAGGTTCAGCTCTATACCCTCACCAACTATGAGGCTGTAGTAAGCGAGGCGCTGCGTATTGGCTACATTGCCGAAGAGGATGTGGCTCTCTTGAACGACTGGCGCAAGGATCCTGCAAACTGGATGAAAGACTAATCGGACATGACTAAATACGAAAGTTCTGTAAAGTATAACGCGGCTCCTGTGGACCGCGTTTACGCTAAATTGTCTGACCTCACCAATCTTCGCGCCCTTCAGGAGCGTGCTTCCGACCCTGCTTTTGCAGAGATGATTAAGGAGAAGAGTGGTGGCAAGGTGTCTGACGAGCAGATTACCGGTATTCAGGAACGTCTTCAGAACCTGAAGTTCGACCAGGATAGTGTAGGCGGACATATCGACCAATTGGGCATGGACGTTACCCTTCGCATCATAGAGCGTGAGGAACCCAAGCTTGTCAAGATGGAACTCGAAGGTTCTCCCGTTCCTGCCAACTTGTGGGTTCAGCTTCTTCCTGCTCCCGATGGTGGTACCCGCATGAAGCTTACTGTGGGTGTGGAACTTAACTTCTTCATGCGTAAGATGATTGAGGGTAAACTGAAGGGTGGAGTAGAGCAGTTTGCTGAAATTCTGGCTACTATACCATATTAATCTCATGGAGTTAAGGAAGTAAGGATAAGAGGAAGATAGGTGACGGGACGAATGTGCCTGAATGGCCTTTCCCCCTCCTTATGTACTCCTCAATAATATTAAAGAATAATGAAACTCTGGGAAAAGAATTTCTCGGTAAATGCCGAGATAGAGCGTTTTACCGTAGGTCGTGACCGTGAACTCGACCTTTATCTGGCTGAGCACGACGTGCTGGGTTCTATGGCTCATATCACCATGCTGCAAAGCATAGGTCTGCTTACTGCCGATGAACTGCAGATGTTGCTGCGTGAGTTGCGCGAAATCCATGCCATGGTAAAGCGTGGTGAGTTTGTCATAGAAGAGGGCATCGAGGACGTGCATTCACAGGTGGAATTGATGCTGACCCGCCGCTTGGGTGATATTGGCAAGAAAATTCACTCTGGTCGTTCACGCAATGACCAGGTTCTGCTCGACCTTAAGCTCTTCACTCGCAGACAGCTGCAATTGGTGGCAGAGGATGTGAAGACGCTTTTTGACGAACTTATTCGTCAGAGCGAGAACTACAAGAATGTGCTTATGCCTGGTTACACTCATCTTCAGGTGGCCATGCCTTCAAGCTTCGGACTTTGGTTCGGTGCTTATGCCGAGAGCCTTACCGACGATATGCTCTTCTTGCAGGCTGCCTACAGGATGACCAACCGCAACCCCTTGGGTTCGGCTGCCGGCTATGGCTCATCCTTCCCCCTCAACCGCACCATGACCACCGAACTCCTTGGCTTTGACTCTATGGATTATAACGTGGTGTATGCGCAGATGGGACGTGGTAAGATGGAGCGTAATGTGGCGTTTGCCATGGCAAGCATAGCAGGCACCATTGCCAAGCTGGCGTTCGATGCCTGTATGTTCAACTCACAGAACTTTGCCTTTGTCAAGCTCCCCAACGAGTGTACTACGGGTTCAAGCATCATGCCTCACAAGAAGAATCCTGATGTGTTTGAGCTTACACGTGCCAAGTGCAACAAGTTGCAGGCGCTGCCTCAGCAGATTACGCTCATTATGAACAATCTGCCCGTAGGCTACTTCCGCGATTTGCAGATTATCAAGGAGGTCTTCCTTCCTGCTTTCGAAGAGTTGCGTGACTGTCTTCAGATGACTGCTTACATCATCAATAAGATCAAGGTGAACGAGCATATTCTCGATGATTCACGTTATGACCTTATGTTCTCTGTCGAGGAAGTGAATCGTTTGGCTACCAATGGCATGCCTTTCCGTGATGCTTACAAGAAGGTGGGCCTTGACATCGAGGCTGGCCAGTTCACTCCCTGCAAGGAGGTTCATCACACCCACGAGGGTTCTATTGGCAATCTTTGCAACGACCAGATTACCGCCCTCATGAACGGCATCTGGGATGGCTTTAACTTCAGTAAGGTGGAAGATGCTGAGAAGTCGCTTTTGGCATAAGTTATGCTTTTTCCTGACAATGGCGTTGTGGGTGGGTTGCACCGGCGACGCCATTGTCTCTAATAAGTACAGCAAGTTCTATGCCAGCTTTTCCTATAACCCCGTGAGCGCTGTCTCTCAACTCTACAGCGCCTGCAATTCCATGGGGGAGTGGGTTATTATTCGTGCTGTCAACAGCCAGTTTGTTTTTTCCAATCTTACGGGAGAAACAGTTGTCAACCGAACTGCGGTACAAAACTATTCTGGGTATTACATGGGGCTTTGTGGCTTTATCGTGGGAGTTCCCACTATCCCCGAATTAGGGGCTACGTCTCCAGTCATTACTTGCTACGATTTGGCTTGCAGCAACTGCTACCACGACCGTAGTGTCACTAAGCGTCTTTACCTGCAGTCGGGTGGAAGGGCTTTCTGCAACACCTGCCAGCGTACCTATGACCTCAATAACTTAGGCCAGATCTTGCAAGGCGACGGGGGTATCAATCTTTACCGCTATCGTGTGTATTTCGGTAACAATACACTCTCCATTAACAACCGTTGATGTGTGTCCGTGTAGTCACATACACCTGTTGCGGGCTTTTTTTCTTCGTTTTTGAAATTTTTTTAGATTTCATTTCTCGAAATTCAATTTATTTCCGTACCTTTGCATCCGATAAGGCTGCCCAGATGGTGGAATTGGTAGACACGAGGGACTTAAAATCCCTTGGCCATAACGGCCGTACGGGTTCGAGTCCCGTTCCGGGCACCAGGAAAGAATGGATTTTGTAAGTTTCGTGTATGAACTTTCAAAGTCCATTTTTCTTTTGTATAAGTAAGTGAACAAAATAATTTCGATCTGTACAAATGAAATAGATATCGCTGTCGCTTAACGTAAATTTCCGTGAATTTAACGCGAATTTCCGTAAATACCTTTTCGGATGAGGATAAATTTTCGTCCAATTTACGTTCCATTCGTGGTCGCTCAGCGTGTCCGTAGGACCGATGCTTCGCTCGTAGGGCAGAAGAATTTGCGTTAGCCGAAGGCCAAAAACACTTATTTGACGTTCCATTTGTGCAATAATGCCATCCCTGTGTGTGAAGGATGGCATTATTGCGTTACTGCTATGGCAGGCAAGGAATCGGTTAAGTGTTGTATAAGAATGCTGTGACCGATGAGGTTAGTATGCTCTTGCAATAGCGATGATGTCGTCAAAGACACCGGCGGCGGTAACACCTGCTCCTGCACCATAGCCAATGATGATCATGGGGTGAGGGTTGTAGCGCTCGGTGTGCAGCAGCACGATATTGTTAGAGCCTTCGAGGTTATAGGCAGGATGCTGACTGTCCACCTTCTCAAGGCTTACGGAACCCTTTCCGTTTTCGAGCTTGGCCACAAAGCGCAGATGCTGGCCCTTTGCCTCTACCTCCTGACGAAGTGACTCGAACTGTGCATCGAGTTCTGGCAGACGTGCCCAGAAGTCTTCGAGCGAACCGTCGAAGTACGACTGAGGTACAAAGAGGTTCTTCTCCACGTCGTCCTGACTGAGCATGTAGCCCGACTCGCGTGCCAGGATGACCAGTTTGCGTACTACGTCGAGACCTGCCAGGTCGATGCGTGGGTCAGGTTCTGAGAATCGTGCTTCCTTTGCCATCTGTACGGCCTTTGAGAAGGGTATTTCGGCGCTGATGGTGTTGAAGATGAAGTTGAGGGTACCAGAGAGTACAGCCTCAAGCTTGACAATCTTGTCACCCGATGCGCGCAGGTCGCTGATGGTGCGTATGATGGGCAGTCCTGCTCCCACATTCGTCTCGAAGTGATATTTGCAGTCGTTCTTCAATGCCGTCTCCTTGAGCTTGAGGTAAGCGTTAAGGTCGCCCGAAGCAGCAATCTTGTTGGCGCATACGATTGAGATGCTCTGGTTGAGGAAGCCTTGGTATAGTGCTGCAATCTCATAGCTGGCTGTACAGTCCACAAACACAAGTTGGTCGATGTGTAGGCTCAGTACGGCGTCGCGTATGAGTTCCACGCTCGAAGTGGGAGCCTGCTTGAAGGCTTCGCGGAACTTGTCCATTGAAAACGAGCCATTCCCGGCATACTGACTCATGTCCAACCCTTCGCGGTTGATGAGTATGTTGAAGATGTCAACCACGCCTACTACTTGCAGGTCGGTGTTCATCTGCGTCTTTAGATACTGTTGCTGGTCGGCAAGCTGCTGCAGGAGTGCTCCGCCTACCGTTCCTGTGCCGCAAAGCACGATGTTCAGTTTGTGAAGTTGCATTTTGTTACGCTTTCTTTAGGATTTGCGTACAAAGATACGGAAAAATCTCTAAACAAGAAATAATGTGATGTATTTTTTGCATTTCTTGTGTGGCAACACGCTAACATGGCCCATATCAGCCTATATTATTCATGGGAGTCACCCCTCAGTAACTCCCATGAATCAGTTCATAGTCCATAGTTGGCTTTGTCGAGCGCTTTGGCCTTCATAGTCCATAGTCCATTACCGCTTTGGCGCGGAAGTTGACTTTTACCATTCCTGCCAGATTGCGTCTTCGTTGCTGTCGTCACCCCAGTCTGCAGATGAGTCCTTTACGGCACCACCATCGGTTATCTCCGTGTCGATCTCCGATCCCATGAGCAGACGTTCCTTTACGTAAAAACTCTTTACCGTCCATGCAGGTGTTATGTATTTCTTCATCATTCTTTGCTTTTATTTTACCATTATTTTCTTTCCATTCTTAATCAGCAAGCCCTTGGCTGTGCCGTTCACGCGCTGGCCGTTGAGGTTATAGACGGGAGCATCGTCGGTTACAAGTTTCATGCCGTCGATCATGTCAACAGAAGTTGTTGTGCCATCCTCAAAAGCGAGAACAAAATTGTCTGCCTTTACTGAAGAATTCGTGTCGTCTTTATAGACGTATGCACGGAAGATGTTCACCCATGTTGCAGGGCCGAAGTTGCCATCGCTGTTGAACACGCGATACTTTGTCTTGTCAAGGTCCTCCTGCTTCTGGAACAGGTTACCTAAAACCATCGTAACCACACCATAAGCAGTAGATACATTTTGTTTTCCTGCGGTTGGAAGGCCAACAGAGAAATCACATTCTGCATTGTTTGAGAAGAAAGTAATCTCATCCACTCCGTCAGCCACTTCTACGAGGAATGGTTTGCCAGCATTCATAATGCCATTGGTCAAACTCTTTGAGACAAAAATACTGATGGTTCCTGTAGATTCATTAAAATCTCCTTTAGACGCAAAGCCATACAGCTTGCTTGAACCACCCAATTCCTCTAACCATTGTTTAATGTCAAGATCGAAAGGAAGACAGAATGTGGCATACTTACCTGACACCTTACGCTCGTAGCCCAACATATACTTAGCATATTTAGTCAATGGCAATCTTGATTGATTATCAGACAATACGCGAGGCATAATCGTCTTCCAGCCATCAGCCTTCAGATAGTCACTCGCACTTTCCTTAGGCACCTGCAGGCAATATGGTCTGTCAACAACATAATCTTCGAAGAAATCCTTAGGCAATGGAGATGGGGTTACTGCAGAAGATATGATAGTGGCATGGCAATTATAGAATACCCGCGATGAATAACCTGTGCAACTAAAGTTTGTCAGATCAAGAGTCTCAAGTGCTGTACAATTTCGGAACATATTAGTAGCACTCTTCAATGAAGAAGTGTTGAATGAGCTCAAATCAAGACTGGTAAGTCCGCTACAATTCTCAAACATAGAGGTCATAGTAGTAACTTTAGAAGCATTAAAGCTACCCAGCTCAATGCTGGTAAGTCCGCTACAATTCTGAAACATAGATTGCATATCAGTAACTTTAGAAGTATTAAAGTTACCCAGCTCAATGCTGGTAAGTTTAGAACAG
>JAKSLO010000045.1 GCA_024401185.1 Bacteroidaceae bacterium
CTTTAACTTCATTAACTTCCTAATAACTTCCATAAGGTGGGAAACTTCAGTTAAGTAAGTGATTCTACTTTCACAAGCCTCGCATGCTTCAGTATTAGGGATTATTTACTCCCTATACACGCGAAACTTAAAATCAACTAAATTAACGAAGAGCCATAAAAACCTAAATTTACCTCTTTTAAAAGACGGGCAATCTGTTTGGTAAAAACTCAATGCGTGTTTTTATTAAACAGGACACGTGTTTTGGTTAAACGCGTTTCTTGTTTTTCTTGCAAGCCTTGATGGTTTCTTTGGCTACACCATAAGCGTAACCCACGATGTGTGAGATGGAAGGGGTGTTAGTGTGCAATGCCTCGGTAGTATGCCCAATGTGAGCGGATGGAAGTGACATAGTTGGTTGTTTCTGTACCGCGTAGATAACCGCATTTTACAATGGGGTCACGGAAGTACTGTGGCTCAGAAAGCAAGAGGACGTACTTGGAAACGTCGCTCCAGCTATGTTCGTTACCACCATATTTGCGGGTAAGAGCCATGGCATCGCGGATGTGCCCTTGTCCACCATTGTAGGATGCAAGAATAAAGTTGATGCGCTCGTCTGTGTTGCTGATTTCGGAGAACGCCGTGTCAAGGTCTTTCAATAATCTGGCAGCAGCATGAATGTTGGCCTCGGGATTGAAGACCTCATGCGCCACGCCATAGTGTGAGGCCGTGGAAGGCATCAGCTGCATAAGTCCTTGCGCTCCTGCCCACGATACGGCATCGGGGTCGAAAGCAGATTCCTGGTAACATTGTCCTGCCAGCAGACGCCAGTCCCACCCACAGATACGGGCATAGCGGCGAAAATAATCGTCGTAGTTGCTGATGATGCCTCCAGCGGCATTCTTAACCTTTGGCCGAGGGGTGTGGCGTGCTGTGAAGTTTGATTTTCTTTGTGTAAGCTGCTGTTGCTTAATGATGATGCGCTGCTTTATTGTTGGCGAGTACCAATTGTTGAGCGCTTCGGCAAGCAAGGGCGAAGATGCGCGTGTGAGCCATCCCTGCGGTATTCCCTCGCTTGTGCTGTCTTGAACGGCAGCCATGGAATAGCCCTCGGTGTGAGGCATAGGCAGGGCGATGATGTCAGCCTCGCCTAAATCGAGTCGGCGCAGCATCTCGATAGTGTCGTGGGCAATCTCCATACGTATGCGCAGACCATGCTTACGGGCAAAGTCGGCTGTAAGTTCATATTGAATTCCGAAGCTTTGTCCTCGAAATTCGAAATACGTGGTAGGTCCGCTTAGCGTCACGGCTATGAGTTCTCCGTTCTCTTCCAGTTCAGGGAGGTCAAAATGAGAGGTTTCTGCCTCTTCCTCGTCAGTATGGAAAATGGTTGATACCTGCTTCTCCTTGGGGGTGCACGACACACACAGCAATCCTGCCCCAATGATGAGGTAGGATGCTATGGCAAGGTTCCGACAAATGGATGCGAACCTTGTCATACTGGTCTGTGGAAAGTATTTGTGACGCTTGATGGTAAGGCAGACTTATTGATTGAGTCCTTGTTGCTGAGGTCTGAGACGATGCGTGATGTAGGTGCGCATGATCTCTATGGCCTGACGGTTGCTTCCACCGAGAGGTATGATGAGGTCTGCAAAGCGTTTGGTAGGCTCGATAAACTCCTCGTGCATGGGTTTCAATACATCGAGATAACGGTCGATAACCATCTGTGTAGTACGTCCACGTTCCACGGTATCGCGCTGGATAACGCGGATAAGACGCTCGTCGGGATCGGCATCAACGAAAATCTTAAGATCCATGAGGTCGCGCAACTGCTTGTTCCACAATGCCATGATACCCTCGATGATGATTACCTCGCAAGGCTCAATGTGAATGGTTTCCTCCAGTCGGTTGCTGATGAGGTAACTGTAGGTGGGTTGCTCTATAGCCTTTCCGTTACGCAGGTCTTCAATTTGTTTGGCAAGAAGCTTCCAGTCGAATGCGTCAGGGTGGTCAAAGTTGATTTTCTGGCGTTCTTCCAGGGTGAGGTTTGTCGTGTCGTTGTAGTAGGAATCTTGTGGGATAAGAGCCACTTTGTCGCCTGGAAGAGTCTCGATGATTTTATGTGCTACGGTGGTTTTTCCCGAACCGGTTCCACCTGCAATGCCAATGATGTACATGTTTAAATAAGATTTTTAGTGATTTATAGCGCAAAGGTAGTATTTTTTTTGTATATTTGCACGCGCTTTTAGAAAAATATAGAAAAAATAGATATAAAGTTATGTTAAGAATTGCAGTTCAGTCAAAAGGTCGTTTGTATGAAGATACTATGGCTTTGCTTGCCGAAGCTGGCATTAAAGTGAGTTCCTCAAAACGTACGCTTTTGGTACAGAGTTCGAATTTCCCCGTAGAAATCTTATATTTGAGAGACGATGATATCCCTCAGAGTGTAGCCACTGGTGTGGCTGACCTTGGTATCGTAGGTGAGAACGAGTTTGAGGAGCGTGGCTACAAGGCCGATGTGGTACGTCGTCTGGGTTTCAGCAAGTGCCGTTTGTCATTGGCTGTGCCTAAGGCAGAGGAGTACAATGGCCTGGAGTGGTTCCAGAACAAGAAGATTGCCACCAGCTATCCTGAAATTCTTCAGCGTTTCCTCGACAAGAATGGCATCAACGCCGAGATACACGTCATCACCGGTTCGGTAGAGATCAGCCCGGGTATCGGTTTGGCTGACGCTATCTTTGATATTGTAAGTTCGGGCAGCACGCTCGTAAGCAACAACCTGCGTGAGGTGGAGGTTGTGATGAAGAGCGAGGCTCTGCTCATTGGCGACCCCAAGATGACCGATGAGAAGCGTGAGGTGCTGCAGGAGCTGTTGTTCCGCATCGAGGCAGTCAAGGCAGCCGAGGACAAGAAGTATGTGCTGATGAACGTGCCTGCAGACAAGCTTGATGAGGTCATCAAGGTGCTTCCCGGCGCCAAGAGTCCTACCGTGATGCCATTGGCTACTCCCGGATGGAACAGCGTGCATACCGTCATCGACGAGAAGAGCTTTTGGCAGATTATCACCCAGCTCAAGGAACTCGGTGCAGAAGGCATCCTCGTGATTCCCATTGAGAAGATGATTCCATAAAGGAGCCTCCCTAACCCCCGACTTTTGACTATGATCAAAATGTAGGGAATAAGAGCCATGTTGAAATAACAAACTTGTTATATAGATAGAGAGAATAATGAATTGCTATAAATATCCACAGGAAAAGGAGTGGGATGCGTTGCTGAAGCGTCCTTCGAAAGAAGCATCACAGCTCAACGCCACCGTGCAGGGTGTGCTCGACGATGTGCGCCAGCGTGGTGACAAGGCTGTGAAGGAATATGAGGCACGCTTTGACCATGTGGAACTTGACACCCTGGCGGTGAGCGAGGAAGAAATGGCCAAGGCAGAGTTGCTTGTGGACGAACAGCTGAAAAACGCCATAACCCATGCTCATAAGAACATCTATGCCTTCCACTCGGCCCAACGCTTTACCGGTGAGAAGATACAGGTAGAACCCGGCGTGACCTGCTGGCAAAAGAGCATCGCCATCGAGAAGGTGGGATTGTACATCCCTGGTGGTACGGCTCCCTTGTTCAGTACCGTGCTGATGCTGGCCATCCCAGCCAAGATAGCAGGTTGCAAGGAGATTGTACTCTGTACCCCTCCCAGCAAGGATGGTAGCGTGAACCCCGCCATCTTGGTGGCAGCACGTATTGCCGGCGTAAGCAAGGTGTACAAGATAGGTGGCGTACAAGCCATCGGAGCCATGGCATACGGAACGGAGTCGGTACCCAAGGTCTATAAGATATTTGGTCCTGGCAACCAGTATGTGATGTGCGCCAAGCAGCACGTGTCGCTTCACGACGTAGCTATTGACATGCCCGCAGGTCCCAGCGAGGTGGCTGTGCTGGCAGATAAGGACAGTAATGCCGCTTTTGTGGCCAGCGATTTGCTTTCGCAGGCAGAGCATGGCATCGACAGTCAGGTACTGCTCTTCACCACAAGCGAGGAGTTTGTGGAAAAGGTAGAGGCAGAACTGGAAGTGCAGCTTAATGCCTTGCCACGTAAGGAGATTGCTGAGCAGGCTCTGACGCATAGCAAGATTATCGTGGTAAAGGACGATGAGGAGATGATGCGCATGTGTAATGCCTATGCTCCTGAGCACCTTATCATTGAGACGGCAAACTATGAACAGTTGGCTACTATGGTGGTCAATGCCGGTAGTGTGTTCATGGGAAGCTACACCCCCGAGAGTGCAGGCGACTATGCCAGCGGAACCAACCACACCCTGCCTACAAGTGGCTATGCCATGGCATATAGTGGTGTGAACCTGGACAGCTATCAGCGTAAGGTCACCTTCCAGCATATCACCCCAGAGGGCATACGTGGCATCGGCGAGACCGTGGCTTGCATGGCCGACAACGAACAGCTCGATGCACATGCCAATGCCATGAGAGTGAGAATGAAGGAGGTTTGTAAAAAATAATCGACTATGTCTTTCAATTTAGAAAATACAGTACGTCCCAACATCTGGAAGCTGAAACCCTACAGTTGTGCGCGCGATGAGTTCAAGGGACGTCCGGCAAGGGTGTTTCTCGATGCTAACGAGAGCCCTTATAATGGTCCTTACAACCGTTACCCCGACCCTTTGCAGGAAGAGGTAAAGGCTCGTCTGGCCAAGGTGAAATCGGTACCTGCAGAGAATATCTTCCTGGGCAATGGTAGCGACGAAGCCATCGACTTGGTGTATCGCATCTTCTGTAATCCTCAGAAAGATAATGTAGTGGCCATTGAGCCTACCTATGGTATGTATGGCGTGTGTGCCGACATCAACGATGTAGAGTACCGTACCGTACTGCTTGACGATAAATATCAGGTAAATGCCGACAAGGTTCTGGCTGCTACTGATGCCAATACCAAAGTCATCTGGCTCTGCACACCTAATAACCCTACGGGTAACTTGCTCGACAGAAATGAGATAGAGAAGATTCTCAACAACTTCGGCGGTATTGTGGTGGTGGATGAGGCTTACAGCGACTTTGCTTCAGAGCGTCCTTTCCGTTTGGACATTGAGCGCTGGCCCAATATCATCGTGCTCAATACTTTCAGTAAGGCTTGGGGCTGCGCCTCCATTCGTCTGGGTATGGCCTTTGCCTCTACCGAGATCATCGGTTTGATGAATAAGGTGAAGTATCCCTACAACATCAATATGCTGACGCAGCAAAAGGCTCTTGAGATGCTGAATGAACTGGATCGTGTGAACCAGTGGGTGGCTTCCGTGCGTGCTGAGCGCAGCAAGATTGCCAATGCCTTTGGCGAACTGCCTATCTGCGAGAAGGTATATCCCACCGATGCCAACTTCTTTCTGGCTCGTGTGAAGGATGCCAACGCCATCTACAATTACCTTATAGATAATGGGGTGGTGGTGAGAAACCGTAACCGTGTCACTCTTTGTGGCAACTGTCTGCGTATCACGGTGGGTACCCCCGGTGAGAACATGGAACTGATTGCCGCTATGAGAAGATATAAATAAATAATATGAAAAAAGCTCTTTTTATCGATAGAGACGGTACCATATTGGTGGAACCCGCAGACGAGCAGATTGACTCATTTGAGAAGTTCCAGTTCGTCCCCAATGCCATCGGTGCCTTGCGTTTCATTCGTAAACATACCGATTATGAATTGGTCATGGTGTCAAATCAGGATGGCTTGGGAACCGATGCTTATCCTGAAGCCGACTTCTGGCCTACCCATAATCTGATGCTTAACACCTTGAAAGGTGAAGGAGTGGAGTTTGATAACATTCTTATCGATCGTTCATTTCCTGAGGACAATCTGCCCACACGTAAGCCTGGTACAGCCATGCTAACCGCCTATATGAACGGGGAGTATGACCTGGCTAACAGCTATGTGATTGGTGACCGTCAGACAGATGCACAGTTGGCTGTGAACCTGGGTTGCAAGTCGCTCATTCTGGGTGACGGTATGGACTGGGAGAAGATTCAGGAACTCGTATTTGCCGGTGAACGTACCGCAGAGGTACGTCGTGCCACCAAGGAGACCGACATCCTGGTAAAAGTGAATCTTGATGGTAATGGCAAGAGCGACATAGCCACAGGTTTGGGCTTCTTTGACCACATGCTTGAGCAGATTGCCAAGCACGGCCAGGTGGACCTTACCATACATTGCAATGGCGACCTGCACGTTGACGAGCATCACACCATTGAGGATACAGCTCTGGCTTTGGGCGAGTGTCTGCTTACTGCCTTGGGCGACAAGCGCGGCATTGAGCGTTATGGCTATTGTCTGCCTATGGATGACTGTCTGTGCCAGGTGGCACTCGACTTTGGTGGTCGTCCTTGGCTGGTATGGGATGCAGAGTTCCATCGTGAGAAGGTGGGCGAAATGCCTACTGAGATGTTCCTGCATTTCTTCAAGAGTCTGTCTGACGCTTCGAAGATGAACCTCAACATCAAGGCAGAGGGTCAGAACGAGCATCATAAGATAGAGGGCATTTTCAAGGCTCTGGCACGTGCCATCCGCATGGCGGTGAAGCGCGATGTGGAGCATTTCACCTTGCCCAGCAGCAAGGGCGTGTTGTAAATGGCAAACGAGAAGTTCTCTTCGCAGTTGCTGTCCCGAGCTGTCGATGAATTTGGCAAGTTGCCTGGCATAGGGCATAAGACAGCTCTCCGTCTGGTGTTACATTTGTTGCGACAGGACGAGGAACATGTCAATGGTTTTGCCGATGCCATCACTCACTTGCGTAAGGATGTGAAATACTGCAAGGTGTGCCATAATATCAGCGATACGGAGATATGTTCCATCTGTGGCAATCCGCGTCGTGATGCCTCGACCGTGTGTGTGGTAGAGAACATTCAGGATGTGATGGCAATAGAGAACACGCAGTCATACCGTGGACTCTACCATGTGTTGGGTGGTGTCATCTCACCCATGGATGGTGTGGGACCAGCCGACTTGGAAATTGCCTCGCTGGTGGAACGTGTGCATGCTGGCGACATTCAGGAGGTGATACTTGCCTTGTCGCCCACTATGGAGGGTGATACGACCAACTTCTTCATTTTCCGCAAGCTGGCAGATGCCAATGTGACTATCAGCGTGATTGCCCGAGGCATTGCACAGAATGACGAGTTGCAATATACCGATGAGGTTACGCTCGGACGAAGCATCATCAACCGAACGCCGTTCAAGAGTTAGCGTGCCTGTCAATAAAGACAGAAATGGTTTGTATGACGAAGTAGCAAATGTGCTCAACCAGCGTAGAGAATGATAAAAGACAGAAAATATTAGGTAATGAATAAACTGGATAAAAAACTCACCTTATTATATATAGCTACCCTGCTCATTGCGGTGGGTGGCTATGTGTGTTTTGAGTTTGTATCACCTATCAAGGAAGCTCCCTTGGCAGGTGTTGACAACTACGAGAGCATACGTTATGGGGCAGAGGTAGTGACTGACCTCATCGCTATCGGCTTTGTGTATTTGGGTGTCCGTCTGATGGTCTTTCCTAAGGTACTGAAAAGTATAGCTGATGACAATCGTCGCTATGCCCGTTGGGCCACCATACGTTGGTCTATGCTGGCACTTGTCATCTTGTCTGGTGAAGCTGTGCATTATCTGTTTATGAGTCCCTCCACGGTGGGGTGTCCCATCATTGGTGCCCTTGCCTTATTCTTCGTATGGCCCACAAAGGGTAGGAGAGAGAGCGAAATTCATGCCGCCATGACGGCCTATCCTGTAGAGTGCCCATAATGAAACTCAGCATCATCATAGTCAACTATAACGTCAAGCGTTTCCTATACCAATGCTTGCAAAGTGTAGAATCGGCCATCAACGCGCCTGGTTCCAACCTTGCTGGCAATGCTGATATCTGGGTGGTTGACAATGCCTCACACGATGGCTCGATAGATTTCCTCTCGCAGCATTTCCCCCGAGTACACTTTGTGCGTAACGAGGAGAACGTGGGTTTCTCGAAGGCCAACAACAAAGCCATCGAGTTTTCGGAAGGCGAATATGTGTTGTTGCTTAACCCCGACACTATAGTCTCCACCGATGCCATCTGCAAGAGCGTGCAATGGATGGAAGAACATGAAGAGGCTGGAGCGGTAGGTGTAGCGCTCCATAGTGCCAAAGGTGCTTTTGCTTGGGAGTCGCGAAGAGGTGTTCCCACACCTTTGGTGTCGTTCTGCAAGATTTCCGGACTTAACAAGATATTCCCCAATCATCATGTAATAGGACGTTACTATATGCGTTTCCTTGACCGCAATAAGGCTTCTAAAATCGAGATTCTGAGTGGTGCCTACATGATGCTTCGTCGCAAAGCCATCGAACAGGTGGGTGTGCTCGACGAGGATTTCTTTATGTATGGCGAGGACGTAGATCTGTCATACCGTCTGCTCAAAGGTGGTTGGAAGAACTATTATCTGCCTCATCCCATCATTCACTATAAAGGTGAGAGTGAACATCCCAGTACCATCCGCTATGTGAATGTGTTCCATCAGGCTATGATTATCTTCTACGGCAAGCATTTCAGCAAAAGGTACTTCCTGTCGGGATTGCTTATCCGTTTGGCTGTTTACTTTAAGGCTTTCCTTACTTTGCTGAAGCATTTCGTGGGATGGATATTGAGCGCCTTTCCCAAGAAGAAGTTCACACCCCATTACTATTGCTATTGTGACGAAGGTCATAGGCAAGAGTTGAAACGTCTTGCCCAAGAGCAGGAAGCCACAATCACGTTTATGGAAAGAGGTCAGGTGCCCGTTGCCGTAACAACTCGTGATGCATTCTACCTGTTCGATACTACATGCTATGGTTTTGATGAGATTCTGAACGTGGTAATCAGAAACCATTCTCAGATGCCGCACATGGCTCTTGCCACCTTCTCACCAGAAATAGGCATCTTGCTGCCATAGAAACTATAGATGCTATAGTGCCATAGAGACTCACGGAACTAAAATAAAAAATAATAAAAATGGATTGCCAGTTACGAGCCCTTGAACCTGCTGATGTGGACCTTCTCTATGCGATAGAGAACGATGAGGCTTTGTGGGTATGTGGTGGCAACACGGCTCCATATAGCAAGTATGCCTTGCTGCAATACATCACTACCAACTTGAACGATTTCTATCAAGACGGACAACTTCGTTTGGTGGTGTGTGAGGGAGATGTGGCGATAGGATTGGTTGACCTCTTTAACCACAATGCAAAGCATCAACGAGCAGAGGTTGGCATTGCCATCCTTCCCCAATTCCGAGGTAAGGGATATGGGGTTAAAGCCTTGTTGGAATTAGAACAGTATGTCCGTCAGCATCTGCATCTTCATCAGTTATATGCTGTAACAGCCATTGACAATGCCATCGGATTGAAGGCGTTCCGGAAGGCAGGCTATGAGTCTGGCACCACACTCAAGGAGTGGGTGTCACTTCCCAATGGAGCGTATCAGGATGCTGTGGTGTGGCAACGAAAGTTATGATACTTGTAAAATGCGCATAGTCTATATCATAAAATACATTGCTCAGTTGGGTGGACTTGACCGTGTGATGAGTTACAAGATGAACTATCTTGCTCAACATGGTCATGAGGTTCATCTCATCACTTATGAGCAGGGAAGCCATCCCGTTTCATTCCCGCTTGACGAACGCATAGAGCATACCGACGTTGACGTGCGTTTCTTTACCCGCCATGGAGGTGGCTTGGTGAAGCGTGTCCGACAATATTTTGAGATGCGTAGGACTTTCAAGAAAAGAGTCTTTGCAAAGGTGAAGGAGATAGACCCCGATGTCATCGTTACACTTACCGACTCGTACACGTTGCTTGACATCCTCATGAAGATACCCGGAAGAGCATACCGTGTTATTGAATCGCATGTAGAACGCAATTCCTTCCAGAAGCGTTTTGATTTCAAGGGAAAGCCTGTGCTTTACCAGGTGGCTTCGCTCTTCGACCGCTACATCACTCGTCAAATCAAGAGGGCAGACTGCTTGGTGACACTCACCCAGCACGACGCCGATGCTTGGCCCGAATTGAAGTTCGTCAAGGTAATTGCCAATCCTTTGTCGTATGTGCCCGAGAAGCGTTCTACACTTGATAACAAGCAGATCATTAGTGTGGGACGACTGGAATGGCAAAAGGGATATGACCTTTTGCTTGAAGTCTGGAAGAAAGTGCACGACGTACACCCTGATTGGACTTTGAGTGTCTTTGGTGACGGTTTCCATAGAGAGTCATTGGAGAAGAAAACGCGTGAGTATGCCCTCGAAGCCTCTTTGAAGTGGGAGCATGCCACTCCACATATCTTCGACCGGTATCTGGAGAGTAGCCTCTATGTGATGAGTTCCCGATATGAGGGTTTCGGATTGGTGCTTACTGAAGCCATGTCGTGTGGCGTGCCTTGCATCAGTTTTAACTGTCCCTTCGGTCCCTCCGACATCATCAAGGATGGCGAAGATGGTTTGCTTGTGCCTGCCAATGATGTGCAACGCATGGCCGACTCCATCTGCCGACTCATTGAGGATGAACAATTGCGTAAGTCAATGGGCGAGAAAGCTTTGCATAATGTGCAACGCTATGCGCCGCAAAATATAATGCAACATTGGGAGGTACTCTTTGCCGACCATAAATAATGTAATCTGCAGGATATGAGTTGGTACAAGGCATTTGAAAAGTATTACGAGAGAAGCTGGAAGGAGGTTCCTGCGGCTGAAATCGACATGCTCAGACAGCAGGTAAGCGCGTTGAACGAAGTGAGCCAGCCCTTGGCAAGCGTGGTGTTTATCGCACACAACGAGGAAAAACGCCTTTTCAGCTCGCTGTCATCCATTGTCATGAACGACAAGGATGTATCCTTTGAGGTGATTGTCGTCAACAACAACAGTACCGACAGCACCGAGGAGTTCCTGCAGACAGTAGGGGTGAACTATTACAATGAAACCAAGAAGGGACCTGGTCATGCACGCAACTGCGGTTTGGACAAGGCTCGTGGCAAGTACTATATCTGTATAGACTCTGACACCTTGTACCCACCTCATTATGTCAGTACCATGGTGAAGGCTTTGCAAAGGGAAGGTACGGCATGTGCCTACGGATTGTGGAGTTTCCTTCCCGATGCCAATCACTCGGCTTTCGGCTTGTGGTTCTATGAGAAACTGCGCGATATGTATCTGCGTTTTCAGCAAATCAAACGTCCCGAACTGAATGTGCGAGGCATGGTGTTTGCTTTTCCTACCGAACTGGGAAGAAAATATCGTTTCCGCACAGACATCATCCGTGGTGAGGATGGTTCGCTGGCACTCAACATGAAGGCCGATGGCAAGCTGTGTTTCGTTACTTCACGCAAAGCCCGTGCCGTGACAGGTCACGGAACCATTGACCAGGATGGTGGACTCTTACAAACCTTCATGCGTCGCCTCAAGAAGGCGTTTGCCAATGTGCTGGGGCTCTTTACCAGCAAGAAGAAATACGAGGACAAAGATTCTAACATGATTAAGCCATAAAACATTCAAAGCGCCGATGAAAGTAGTCTATGTCTTAGGTGGAAACTATGATGCGAGCGGAATGTGTAGCGTCATTACGAAAAAAATCAATTGGTTGGCTGAGCATACCGATTGGGAGATTACGGCTTTGCTGACCGAGAGTCCCAATGGTAGGGAGTTCTATTTTCCCATCCATCCTTCGGTTAAGATTGTCAATTTCAATCTTAACTATGATGAACTGGATGTGATGTCCAAGTTCAAAAAGATAAAATGCTATCGTACCAAGCAGAAGCAATATAAGCGTCTCTTCACCGATTTCCTTATGGATTACCGTCCTGATATCGTGGTCTCTGCTATGCGTAGGGAGGTTAACTTCCTCAACGATATCAAGGATGGCAGTAAGAAGGTGGGTGAACTGCACTTTTGCCGTAGCACCTATCGCATCTTCACCCACCCCAAGTTGCCTGCGTTCGTCTGCCGTGCCATCACACGTCATTGGCAGTCGCAATTGCTTAAGCAGATTAGAAAGTTGGACGCCTTTGTAGTACTGACAGACGAAGACCGACGTGCATGGGGGGGTGAGGCCTATCAGAACATACATGTCATCCCCAATTTCATTCAACAGATGCCTCAACAGGTTTCTTCCTGCCAAAACAAGACCGTAGTGGCGGTGGGACGTTACACCTCGCAGAAAGGCTTTGACCTCTTGTTCCAGGCATGGAAGAAGGTAGAGGAGAAGTGTCCCGATTGGCACTTGCAGATCTATGGTGCTGGCGAAAGGACTCCTTATCAGCAAATTGCAGATGACATGAAACTGGAACGTGTGCACCTTAATGGCACTACTAAGCAAGTCAACGATGTCTTTGCCAATGCTTCCGTCATGGCTTTCAGCAGCCGTTACGAAGGCTTTGGCATGGTACTCATCGAAGCTATGTCGTGTGGTATTCCCGCTGTGTCGTTTGCTTGTCCTTGCGGGCCAAGCGACATCATTCAAGATGGCGTGGATGGCTATCTCGTAAAGGACTTTGATGTTGATGCCTTTGCCGACCGACTGATAGATTTGATCAATGACAATTCAAAACGTGTGTTCATGGGAAAGCTTGCGCGTAAGAACATGAATCGCTTTCTTGAGGAAGACATCATGCAGACTTGGAAGACGTTCCTTGAACACGTAGCAGTTTCAGCTCAAAACTCTTCTGTAAGCAAGCCGTAAGCTCAAGCCGAGCGGATTCCGTTGAGCCTTATGTCATTCTTTGCATATCCTTGTTTATTATGAAAATCGCTTATTGTACTCCTTCTCTTTACCTTGCTGGCGGTGTGGAACGTGTACTCACCACCAAGATGAATTGGTTGGTAGAGCATACCGACATGGAAGTGTATGTTATCTTAACCGATGGAGCAGGAAAGGCTCCCTATTACCCTCTCGACCCCAGGGTCAAGGTGGTACAGCTTGGTATTGATTTTGAGGAGCTCTGGCATCTCTCTTTCTTGAAAAAGGGTCTTGTCTATCTCAAGAAGCAGAGACAATATAAGAAGGCATTGAAGAAGGCTCTCTTTGATATCCGTCCCGACATTACTGATACGTTGATGCGCCGTGAGGTGAATTTCATCAACGATATAAAGGATGGTAGCAAGAAGATTGGCGAATTGCATGTCAATCGAAAGAACTATCGTAACTTTGAAGCCAACGAGACGAATTTCATCAAACGATTCTTTGAGAAATACTGGATGAATCAGTTGCTCAAGAAGGTTAAGAAGTTGGAGCGTTTCATTGTCCTCTCTGAAGAAGATGCACGCAACTGGCATGAGTTGGACAACGTACATGTTATTTCCAATCCTCTTCCGCAACTCTATTCGCAGCGCGCCAGTCTTGATGCCAAAAAGGTGGTGGCATGTGGCAGATACGTCTATCAGAAAGGATTTGACCTGCTGATTGATGCCTGGAAACTGGTGCATGCCAAGCATCCCGACTGGCAACTCGATGTATATGGTAAGGGAGAGCGTGAGCCATATCAGAAACAGGTGGAGCAATTAAACCTTACGAGTTCCCTTCACTTGAATAAGGAAACTACCGACATCGAATCCAAATATGCCGAATCGAGCATCTTTGTACTGAGCAGTCGTTTTGAAGGTTTTGGTATGGTGCTCATTGAGGCCATGAACTGTGGTGTGCCTTGTGTGAGTTTTGCTTGTCCCTGTGGTCCCAGCGACATCATTAAGGACGGTGTGGATGGTTTGCTGGTTGAGGCAGGCAATGTGGAGCAGTTAGCTGAGAAGATATGCTGGATGATGGAACATGAGGCTGAGAGAAAAGAAATGGGTAGTAAGGCCCTTGCTGCTTCCGAACGCTACTCTCTTTCTTCCATCATGAACAAATGGGTAGAACTCTTTCATCTTGTACAAGGCAATGATGGCGTTAGCCCATCTCATCGATAACCCTTTTCATCTGGCATTTCCAACTGAGGTGGGTGATGGATTCTCTTATCTCGCTGGGGCTGAAAGTGTGACTCTCCAGGAATTCGATGATACGATGGATGTCAACAGGTGTTTCGTCGGCTGGTGCCTTGATGATGTAGGGACTGTCCTCGAAATCCTCATCATGCTCGCTATAAATAAAGGGGATGCCACGTACGGCATACTCACGGTTTTTGAGTGTCTTTATGTCGGTGATGCCCGAACGATGACGTCCCAATGAACCGATGGCAAAGTGAGCCATATCGAAATAATGGTTCAGTTCGTCGCCATACATCGCTCCGTGAAAGATGACGTGGTCAGCCACACCATATTGCTCGATGACCTCCTTGAACCCAGGAGCATGCTGACTGCCGTTCATCTCGCCATCTCCCACACCACCAATGACATGGAACAAGACGTTGCGTGTTCCTCCCTTTTTGTAATACTCGCCTATGCCGCTGATGATGCGGTCAAAGCCATGCCAGTAGTGAACCTCTGCCACTCCGATGAGATGGATGGTGTTATCATCGTTCTGCTCAGGCTTGCGCATGGGAATCTTCTCAAAGCTGATGCCGTTGCTGATGCAGATGGTCTTCTGGCCGAATATCTCCTTGTCGCTCGAAAACGTGACGATGCGTTGCAAGGTGCTTGCCAATCGTTTGCGGAACAGTTTATCGACCTGTAGCTCAAGACGTGTGAAGAAAGGAAACCCAACGTATTCCTGGTCGTAAGGATAGGTGGGTATCTCCATCACGCATTTGATGCCCGCCTTCTTGAGACGACTGAACAGACGAATGGTCCAAGGATTGGCATTGTGAAACGAACGGCAATACACGGCCTCCACGTTTTTCTGTACGCAAAAGTCATATACGGCCTTGTAGCACATCCTCTTCTTCATGGGAGCCAGTTTGCCTGAGCCGAAGTCTTGCAGTATCTCGTCGTCAATCATCCTGCAGCGATGCCCGTTCTCAAGAATAGAGTAGGTACACACATAGACCTTGTGCCCAGCCTGACGAAGTCCATCTACCTGTGCCTTTATCTTCTTGGTGATTCCGCTTGTCTCGGAAAAACCATGGTATATGAGGAAAAGAATGTTCATTACTTACTTGTTGCTTTGTATGGTAGCCTCAAAGAGAGTCTCCCATTGTTTCATGATTTGCTCCGGTGCGTATTGCTGGCTGCTCTGCCTGCCTGCCTGACCGATGCGCTGCCTGAGTTCGATGTCGTTCATCAAACGGTCCATACATACCACATAGGCATCTATGTCATCCTCGGGGATAAGGAATCCGTTCTGCTCGTTTGTGATAATGGTACGTGGTCCATGAGGGCAGTCGAACGACACACAGGGCAATCCGCACGACATGGCCTCGATGAGTACCATGCCAAAGCCCTCGAAGCGTGAGCAGAGGGCATAGATGTCGCTCTTCAGATACTCGTCCTTGATGTTCTGCACCGGAGCGTGCATGTGAAAGGAATCGTCCAGATGCTGTTCCTTCAGTATGGCACTCACCTTGTCTTGCAGAGGTCCGTGACCAAACCATTCCACACTCCATCCTGGGTGTGAAGGAGCAAGTTGTTTCCATATCTCTATCATGCGGTCGGCACCTTTCTCCACCGACAAGCGGCCTACAGAGATGATTCTGTGATGGTTTAGTGTGCTTACGCTCTCTGTCTTGAATGGCAGGGAGTTGGGAATCACCTTGACTTGGCGTATCGCCCTCCAGCTTTCGGCATCGTGCTCGTTGAGTACTACAAATTCCTTCAGCCGTTGGACGGATTTCTCCATCTTGTGGGTCCAGTGGTTGGCCACCATGCTGTAGGGGAATCCCTTTGCCTTCATAAGGTAGAGGTTGCGCATGTATTCCTTTGTGGTATGCGATTCGGCCATCTTGATGCTGCCATCCTTGAGGTCGTTGAGGAAGTCGAGGTCACGTCCGCAGGTCGATATGGTGATTTGCGGACGAATCTTTCGCAACGTGTCTTCCAGTCGTTGGCGGTATTGCTTCATCAGCCGTCGGTAGCAAAGAAAACGCTTGACGATTCCGTAGTGATACTGCTCGTCGAAGTCGGTCTCAAGGTCGATGTGGTGCACCTTGTCGGAGAGAGGGAACACAGGTGGACGGCCAGCTTGAGAGTCGGTGATGATATACACCTCGTGCCCCAAAATATCAGCCAGGTAGTTGGCTTTCTCTGTGAGGACGCGGTCCACTCCGCCGAAGGTTGTCAATGCTGTGTATATGTATGCAATTCTCATAGGCTTTTGTCGTATCGGGGCAGTTCCCCTCTTCTTTATGCAAATATACTTTCTTTATCCGAAAATTCCAAATGATAAGTGTTTTTTTGTTCTTGCCTCCTTTTTTTTCGCTCTTTTGTTTGATATATTTGCAAAATGGCGTACTTTTGTTGCGAAATCATTGTTATGTGCGGCATGATGCCCTTGTGCCGCAAATGAAAGAAAGGAAATAATGAAGATAGCCATCATCACCTCAGGTCTTTTGCCTGTTCCTGCCCAGAAGGGTGGGGCAGTTGAGAATCTCATTGACTACTACATACAGTATAATGAGAAGGTTGGAATGCACGACTTCACGGTGTATAGCGTGAAGCCTCCTCGTCCGGTACAGGATGGAAGGCACGTGAGGTATCATTTCGTGGATGCTGAATCGTTCTTCTACCGTATGAAGCGCAAGCTTTATGTGAGAGGTTTCAAGCAAGGGTATTATGATGCCTATCTGCAGTACTTCCTGCACACCATCCTCAAGGATGTGGTGGCGGGAAACTATGACAGGATTCTGCTTGAGAACCGTCCCGGCTATGTGCTGGAACTCTCGCGCCATACCCAAGTGCCCCTCTTGGTGCATCTGCATACCGACACGATGTATGCCGGTGGCATTGAACTTGACAAGGTGGTGTGTGAGAAGGCCAGCAAGATACTCACCGTGTCGGACTATATCAAAAGCCGTGTTCTCTCCATCGGGGTGGAAGTGTGTGCCAAAAGCGTGATCAATGGCATTGATTGTGCCCGCTTCTTCCATGCTGAGGCTGTGCCTCGTTCCAAGGTGGGGTTTACGGATGATGATTTCGTAGTGGTGTACTTTGGACGTGTGGACAAGATAAAGGGAGTGAGAGAACTGCTGATGGCAATGAAGGGACTGATGGACTTGCCTAAGGTGAAATTGCTCATCATTGGAGCCAACTCCTTCTCCAACTCTAACCTGGAGGACGATTATGCATTGGCGTTGAAAGCCTTGGCTGAGGCTATGCCTGGCAAGGTGTCGTTCACGGGATTTGTGCCCTATGACCAAATGCCTTCCTACCTCAAGACGTGTGATGTGGCTGTGTTGCCCTCGCTGTGCGACGATGCCTGTCCGCTTTCTGTCATCGAGGCTATGGCGTGTGGACTTCCTATGGTATCTACCGTGGCTGGTGGCATTCCCGAACTGTGTGGCGATGCTGCCATCCTCTTTGAGCGTAACGAGCAGTTGGTGGAAAACCTTTCCTCGGCTGTCCGTCGCCTTTACGAAGATACGGCATATTGCAAGCAGGTGTCGTTGCAATGCCTTGAGCGCAGCAAGCAGTTTGACAAAGACTTGTTTGCGGAGAAATTCCTTCGCGAACTGTAACTCTATCTCCCAACAGAGGGGAATCTGCGACCAATACAATCCTTGCAGACGCTTTCGTATATGCAGAACTGCGTAATGCACTTCCTGTGTGCTTCTACAATCCGCTCACGCTCTTCCGGGCTCATGTTCTCCCAGCACTCACGCAACTTGTTGCCACAGCCATGATGCATGCCATGTCCGTGTCCGCATCCGTGATGTCCGCCACCAAATCCTCCAAAAAGTATTTTGCATAGCAGAAGCAGTCCTGCTGCTTGCCAGAAGCTGATGGTGCTCAAACCGAACAAGTCAGGCATCAACCAGTTCCATAGCAGCATCACGCCCCATCCAAACAGAGCGGTGAATACTATGAGAAACAAGGGTATAAACACCAAATGTTTTTGCAATATTGTCATAATCTGTATGCTGTTTATTAGTATGGTTTTCTTTGCTTTCTACTATCTATAACAACTAACTGAGGCAAATATTTTATCGTTAGGTCATTTTTTTGAAAAAATCTTTGGGTAGTGTTTTTCATGGAGTTGTTAGGGATAGTGAAACAGAATGAATATAATGAAAGAGTTGGGTTAAGATAGGACATTTCGAAAATGTACTAAAAACAAGTTTCATCTCTCACTTTTTCATAATGAAGAAATGAAAGATGAAACATTGTTAACGTTTATGCGGAAACCCATTTAGAAACTTGTTGTTTATCAACAGTTGTTTCCTCATATTTACCTATTTTACTCTATGCAAAGTAGGGCCTTTACCCTCTTCTTTGATATGGAATACAAACAGTTTTTTTGTAAGAGTTATGACATTACAATGCCAATAATTACCAATATAGAACGAGGTTGGAGTTTCCCATCCATAGTAGAACTTCTCCTCATCGTCGCGGCGACTACCTGTGCCATCACTGTTGAATACCCAATAATCATGTAATGTTCCATCTTCCTCATACTCTGCCCATGTGCCAACAATGCCTGTTACATAGTTTGACACGTTTGCATCTTCGTCCTCGTCATCCTTACTGCAAGAACTAACACTCACGCATAGCACTACTACCAATAGAGCCATGCCCAATAATCTAAATGTCTTTTTCATTTTCAATTTGTTTTTTTAAGAAATTTAAGAACTACTTTGTCTTTACCTTGATACTCTTGTTTCCGACTTTTACGATGACTATTTCATCACTAACGCAGAGTTGTGCCTTGCCGTCATGGCTGACGGTACGGTCAAGCAGGAGGCCGGATGTGTTATAAGCTTCTATGATGGTGGCTTCCCCGCCTATATTGGAGAGGTTCAAGGTGTTGCCAACAGATTGGATGAGTAAAGGCTGAGTCATCACATCCCATATACCATCCTCTACAACACCACCCTCACTCTCTATTGACTTGATTGTTCCAAAACTACTCCAAGGCTCTGTTGTTTTGTATGCGTCTAATGATGCCTCTGGAACGTATAGGGTACTATATTCAATTTCAGAATTTTCGAATGCGCTATACCCTGTCATAGGGACATCTTTTGCATAGCAATATACTTTTTCCAGATTTTTACAATTTGCAAATGAATGAGGTTCTATTTCTTTTACAGAATTAGGAATGATTATTGATTTTAAACCATTGCAAGCAGAAAATGCACTAGATCTAATTATAGAAATGGAATTAGGGAAGGTCATCGAAGTCAAACTAGTACATCCAAAGAAAGCACCATCTTGAATAATATTAATGGAATTGGGAAGATTGATGGATGAAAGACTGCTGCAACCTGAGAACGTATTTACATTAATGACGGTCACAGAATTTGGAATTTCTACAGATTTAAGATTCTTACAACCACCGAAAGCGCTATTTCCAATACTCGTTACAGAATTGGGAATGTTCACCGAAGTCAATCCTTCATAACCACAGAAAGCATACCGAGAAATACTCGTTACAGAACTGGGTATTTCCAGATTATCAATCAAGTTATCATTTATGTAGAGTTCCTGCGCATAACAGAGAGGATTGGCTTCTCCATCATAAAAGTCAATCTCACACCATGCCTTAAGATCAGAAATGTGAACATCTTTCAGATCGTCGTCAGCGCCAAAAGCAGATCTTCCGATACTCGTCACAGAGTTAGGAATTGTGATGGAAGTCAATCCGGAAGAATATCCGCTACAGTTCCAGAAAGCATAGTCACCGATACTCGTCACAGAGTTGGGGATGGTGATGGAAGTCAGATCGAAACAACGAGAAAAAGCTCTCTCACCGATACTCGTTACAGAGTTGGGGATGGTGATGGAAGTAAGTCTTTGACATCCATCAAAAGCATTCTCACCAATACTCGTCACATCATACACTACACCATCAACAGTAATTGTAGATGGAATCGTGACACTATTTACATAATGCTTATCACCACTTGTTACTTCTGCTTTCTTGGCTTTTGGCACAATGTTGTAGTAAATGCCATCTACCTCTACGTCATACGCGTAACTCACAGTAGCCACCATCATGATAGCAGCCAACAATAGTAATCGTTTAATCATTTTCATTTGGTTTTAGTTTATAAACTTATTTTTGCTACATTGTCCGTACATGAAGCTTTAGTCAACCAGTCTTTAAGGCCGCCAGCTCTTTTCATCAATGTATCACGACATGAACATTTCAACTGCACTTCGTAAGAAATCTCATTATCGGATATCTCGACAACAATATTTTCTAATAATGATGTGTCACGAACGACCTTGATAGGTTCAATTGTATCGACTAAGCAGAAAAGGAAAAATACAGGATGTTCAACAGATGAGATTGGATAGTCGCCGTCCTTTAAAATCAACTTGTCCAATCCGAACCCATGGTACTTGTCAACAGATTCATCCCCCTCACTTACCGTCCAAATGTTATGACAAGAAATAATCCAGGCCACGTAGTTATAAACAGAAACTAATTCATGTTTCCATCCATTTCTGTTATTGTCTCTTGCCTTTTCGCTTCTAATACGACAACAGTCGTTGTAGAGCTTATAACCTGCACAAATACCATGGTCGCTGCTTTTACGTGTTTTTGATATGTACTCGAAGTAGTTCTCATGTATGCCATTGTATATCTCGGGGACTCCTGTACATTTATCGAGACTTTTATCGTTATCACCTTCTGTCACAGGTTCTATGCTATCAAGCATCGCTTCCCACGTTTCATACTCATGCTTATACGGATATCCCAAATCATGAAACAGGCATACGAGCATCCAAATAAAAGGGAAAGGATTATCCTCATACTGAAGTATGATATTCTTGAATTCGTTCATTTGGCTGTCAATATGCATTTTAAGTGATGTAGAACCATTATATACAGCCAAACCAAACAAATATACACTTACAATATGGCGAACTCTGTAGTCATCCAGATTATCCAGTTCTTTACACAAAGACGCCCCACGTTTACCTTTGGCATCAATTATCGCTCTAATAAACCGCTTGCAATCATCTACATTCTCAATGTTGCTTAGACCTTTCACGTCTTTAATAGTGGAATCATAAAAATCTCTTTTTTTGATAACCCTTTCAATTAACTCCTTAAAACTTTCTTTCATAGGCACATTTATTAGCACGTCAACAAAGCCCCAGAAAGACGCAAAAAACATAGAATGAGATTACTACAAACGCAAAACGTGGGCTTCCATCTCTACTCGTCCGTCGTTTGAGGCCCTAGGAAAGCCCTTGAAGATGACGAAGTAGAGTGTCTGCCCACGCCGATATGATATAGCACCTCCGGAAAAGTGTGCTTGAGAGCAAAAAACACTCTCAGCGCACACTCCGGGATACAGTTATAGCATACCCGTCAACAGTCAACTCTGACATTGCCATTGATCTTCAATTCGAAATTTCCTAGGTTTCAAACGACCAACAGACAAAGCATCGATGACGCTTTTTCATTATGTAGTGTCCCACCCATCCGCCCCCTTATAGATGGCACGGCGTGGGTATTGACTTTACAAAGATAAATGTTTTCTGCCAAAAATAAGCAGAAAAACCTTGAAATCTTCACTCAATCTGCCATTTTTAGTGCAAATTCGCCAAAAAGTGCACCTGAAATTGCATTTCTCGTGAGGAAAAATTGTTAGAATGATAAATTCTTTATACCTTTGCGTCACTAGAACCCGCCAAGCCTCTCAACGATGCTCAAATGTGCGGGTCGCTTTTTTATTTGCGCATATGACATCAACGAATCCGTTTAGCAAAACATATTCAAATCCGCGTGACTTGGTTGTACTACTTCAATCAAGAGGGTTATCTATTGTGGATTTTGCATCAGCAGAACGCTTCTAGAATGGTTAAAAATCC
>JAKSLO010000046.1 GCA_024401185.1 Bacteroidaceae bacterium
CATTGAGGACACTAAGCAGCTCGTCCTTTTCTAATTCTTATCCCGAACTGGGGTAGGATATTGCTTTCCGCGCATGGCAGGTAGATGACTTCGTGAAGTACTCTCTGATGCCTCACAGAGTTACTGTTCAACCTCCAGGTTCTCATTAGGCACCAAAAGACGATAACCCTTTCCGTGCACATTGTTAATCTCTACCGAAGGATCGTCCTTGAAATGCTTGCGAAGCTTTGTAATGTACACATCCATCGAACGTGCATTGAAATAATTGTCATCAACCCAGATGGTCTTGAGTGCCAACTCACGCTGAAGCACATCGTTGACATGGCGGCACAGAAGTGTCAGCAACTCACATTCCTTGGTAGTGAGTTTTGTCTGCTGTTCGCCACGGATAAGCAGCTGATGCTGTCGGTCAAAGATAAACTGTCCCAAACGGTACATCTGCAGGTCCTTACCCTTGTTTGTGTTTACACGACGCAAGATTGCTTCCATACGGAATACCAGCTCGTCCATCGAGAATGGTTTGGTGATGTAATCGTCAGCACCCAGACGGAAGCCTTCGAAGACATCCTCCTTCAGATTCTTGGCCGTCAGAAACACGATGGGTATCTCTGCATTCTGCTGTCGGATGTCGTGCGCCAACTGAAAACCATCTTTTCTGGGCATCATCACGTCAAGCACGCACATATCATAACAGTTCTTACTGAAGGCACGGAAACCCTCCTCGCCATCAAGGCACAAATCAGCATCATACTTCTTTGCCTGGAGATAATCTCTTAGCAACATGCCTAAACTCTCATCGTCCTCACACAAAAGGATTCTTTTCTTGTCTTCCATATTCTTTCTGTTTTTAATTGTTACATATTATTAAGGTTCACAACACATTGATGCCAACGGCATCTGCGTGAACTGCCAAACTCTCTCTGTTAATCAATCTTTCACATTGGGCAGGATTATCACGAACTTGGTACCTTGTCCGTACTCGCTCTCAACCTTTATCTTGCCATGGTGCAAGCCGATAATGGTATGCACATACGCCAAACCCAATCCAAAGCCTTTCACATTATGCTGATTGCCTGTATGCACACGATAGAAACGCTCAAAGATGTGTGAGAGGTCACTTTTCTGAATACCGATGCCATTATCTTCTATCGACAATTGGAAGTTATCTCCCACATTCTCAGTATGTACCATCAGATGCAGGTCAACATCGGGCTTTGCATACTTCACCGCATTATCCAGCAAGTTAAAGAACACATTGGTAAGATGCATCTCATCACCATAGATGAATGGATCGTAAGCCTCAATGACAGTGTCCACAGAACCACCATTCTGCTTGATGCGCAACTGGAAGGTGTTGAGTACAGTTTCCAGCATTCCATTGGCATCCAGTTCCTCTTCCTTCAGCTTGATATTGTCATGGTCGAAGAGCGACATCTGCAAGACCTTCTCCACCTGGAACCTCAAACGACGTGTTTCATTCGAGATAATACCTGCAAGATTGTCATACATACGTTCCGTCTTATCTACCGACTTATCACTCAACATCTGGGCAGCCAGGGAGATACTTGCCAAAGGAGTCTTGAACTCATGCGTCATGTTGTTCACAAAGTCGTTCTTCATCTCACTCACCTTTTTCTGACGAGCCAACTGCCATACAGTATAGCAGAAGATGATAAGCAGAAGGAATGTGAAACCCATCATGGGGGTCATCGTCCTTGCCACACCCCAGATATACTCATCCATTGTGGGGAAATGCACTTGTACTACGCCCATCTTGCTCGACGGGTCATTTCGGAAAAGCGTCTGCGTATAGGTGTAGTCAGCACCCGTAGAGTCATAGTCGCTGCAACGAAACACTTCTTCTCCATCGGCCGTCTCCACCCTGAAGTGAAAGGGGATGTTTACACCGTTACGCTTCAAGGCATCCGACAAGTAGGCATCCAGCATTCCCGTATTCAGGCGAGACTCCAATCCACTCTCACTGGCATTATACAATATGGTGTAGATAACCTCGTCTAACACACCGCGCTGGTATATGTAGGCATTCTTCACCGACTCAAGGAAGGGCAGATTTGCCTCGTTTGCCATTGGGCGTGAACGCATGCTGAGCAATGGGAGCTGGTTGTTCAGTACTATTCTTTGTGGCTGAAACACGATGACAGAGTCACCTGCCATTCTCTGAGAAGGTATTCTTGAAGACTGAACTGCCAATGAGTCAAGTTCTTGTTCATGGCTCATCACGATTGACTCCAGGTAATGAAAAGTCTCATTACGTTCCAAATCATGCGAAGCCTGATCTAAACTGCGCAACACCGATTCATCAAATTGATCCTTGCGCATTCTGACCATCGTTTCCGCGTTATGCCACTGCATGTAAAGCAAAATAGCACTTAGCACTACTATCACGGTCGTCAAGACCCATATCATTTTTCTTTTCATATCACAAAGGTAAGATATTTACAAGAACGCAATAACCGAATCCAGTAAAAATACACTTTCATTTTAACATTTTTATAACATAAACAATGCCTCGTGCGCAAATTTGCACACGAGGCATAATATTCAAGTAGATTTATTAACTAAATCGGATTAGTCTTCAGCAGACTTGGTAGCTTCATAAGCCTTGATAAGCTGCTGCTGCACGTCAGCAGGAACGAGTTCGTAGCTTGCAAACTTCTGGATGAAACTTGCACGACCACCTGTCAAACTACTCAATGCGGTACTATAGTTAGACATTTCCTTCTGAGGAGCCTTAGCAATCAACTTCTCATAACCGGCCTCACTGGTCATACCCATAATCATAGCACGACGTCCCTGCAAATCACTCATCACGTCGCCCATCTTATCACCGGGCACAAACACTTCCACATCGTTGATAGGCTCAAGAATCTTTGGACCAGCCTCCTTAAACGCCTGTGCAAATGCCTGACGACCTGCCAACATAAACGAGAGTTCGTTGCTGTCCACGGGGTGCATCTTACCATCGTACACAATTACGCGAACGTCACGGGCATAGCAACCAGTCAAGGGGCCTTGCTCCATACGCTGCATTACACCCTTCAGGATAGCAGGCATAAAGCGTGCATCGATAGAACCGCCTACGATAGAGTTGATGAATACGAGCTTGCCACCCCATTCAAGTTCTACTGTCTCGGTGCTCTTCACATTGATGCGATACTCCTGTCCACCAAACTTGTAAACATCGGGAGCAGGCATTCCTTCGTAGTAAGGTTCAACGATAAGATGCACCTCACCAAACTGACCAGCACCACCCGACTGCTTCTTATGACGATAGTCAGCACGCGCTGCCTTGGTAATGGTTTCACGATAGGGAATCTTGGGTTCGTCGAAGACAATCTGAATCTTTTCATTGTTCTCCATTCTCCACTTTAAGGTACGAAGGTGGAATTCACCCTGACCATGAACCAGAATCTGCTTCAGTTCCTTGCTCTGCTCAATCTGCCATGTGGGATCTTCCTCACGCATCTTGTTCAGGGCATTCATCATCTTCTCTGTATCGCTTTCATTGACAGCACGGATGGCACGAGAATACTTAGCATTGGGATATTTGATGAAGTTGAATCGGTTCTCACTACCCTTGCCATTCAGGGTGTTACCAGTCTTCACATCCTTCAGCTTCACAGTACAGCCGATGTCACCAGCGGTGAGCTGCTCTACCTTCTCACGATTAGCACCAGCACACACGAAGAGCTGAGCCAAACGCTCCTTAGAGCCACGATCGGCATTGCTCAAGTCATCACCCTCACGCACCGATCCACTCATTACCTTGAAATACTGCACCTCACCGATATGGGGTTCAACAGCAGTCTTGAAGAAATACAAACTGGTAGGTGCGCTTGAATCGGGCTTCACCACCTCACCACGGGTATTGTGCACATCAGGCATCTCATCCACGAAGGGAACCACGTTGCCCAGGAACTCCATCAATCGGCGTACGCCCATGTCCTTACCTGCACATACGCAGAATACGGGAAACATGCCACGGCTGGCCAATCCCTTACGGATGCCCTCACGCATCTCATCCTCTGTCAGGCTTTCACTCTCGAAGAACTTCTCCATCAAAGTCTCGTCGTGCTCAGCTGCAGCCTCTACCAATGCCTTGTGCATCTCGGTGGCCTTCTCCATCTCCTCTGCAGGGATGTCCTCAATGGTAGGTGCGCCACCCTCAGGTGCCCACGAATACTTCTTCATCAACAACACATCGATAAGAGAATTAAAGCCGGGACCTGTCTGCAAAGGATACTGAATGGGAACTACCTTAGAACCATAGATACCAGTCAACTGCTCAAGGATTGAGTCATAGTCACAATTCTCACTATCGAGCTGGTTCACCAGGAAGATGACGGGCTTGCCCAACTTCTCAGTATAGCGGAAATGATTCTGTGTACCTACCTCAACGCCGTACTGTCCATTTACCAGCAGAAGTGCCGTATCGGTTACATTAAGTGCTGTGATATACGCTCCGGCAAAATCATCTGCTCCAGGGCAGTCGATGATGTTCAGCTTCTTGCCATTCCATTCTGCATGGAATACCGTGCTGAACACACTATATCCATATTCCTGCTCTACGGGGAAATAATCAGAAACCGTGTTTTGCTGCGTGATGCGACCACGACGCTTGATGATTCCTGCCTCGTAGAGCAATGATTCAGTCAACGTTGTCTTACCAGAACCGTCATTGCCAAGCAAGGCAATGTTCTTAATCTCATTTGATTGATAAACTTTCATTTTTGTATTGGTATTAAATTGGTTTTTACTATAACTCGGGTATAAAGTTAATCAATTTTCACGATAAAACAAAATAAAACGACTTTTTTTTCTCATTACAGCGAAAAGTATTACTTTTGCACACTCAAAATGAGGTTTTCATGGCATCAGTTTACATTCATATCCCATTCTGTCAGAGTCGCTGCCTGTATTGCGATTTCTACTCTACAACCCACGTCGCGCAAAAGGAGCAATACGTAGATTGCCTTATTCGCGAGATGGAAGAAAGGAAAAGTGAGTGGCCTTCTCGCGCGCGAACATTATCTATATATATAGGGGGAGGCACTCCTTCTACCCTGCCCCCATCAATGTTGGTGCGACTTATCAATGCTACGCAGCAAAGGTTCAATCCCGAGGTCGATGCAGAAATCACCGTAGAGGCAAACCCCGACGACGTGACACCCGAATGGATTGAAGCCATAAAGCAGACACCCGTCAACCGCATTAGTATGGGTGTGCAGACATTCGATGATGCCAAACTGAAGTTTCTCCGCCGTCGTCATAACGCCACACAAGCCCGTGAGGCGGTGAAACGTCTGAAGGATGCCGGTTATACCAACATCAGTATCGACCTCATTTACGGCCTGCCCCATCAGACATTGCAGGAATGGGAGCACGATGTTGACGAAGCCATTGCACTTGATGTGCCTCACCTTAGTGCCTATAGCTTGATGTTCGAGGAAGGCACTCCCTTGACACGCCTACTCGAGGAAGGTAAGATAAAAGAAATGGAGGATGAGGAGTCGTGGCGATGCTACGACCTGCTCTGCAAGAAACTGCACGATGCAGGCTACGAGCATTATGAAATCTCCAACTTTGCCAAACCTGGCATGCACTCACGCCACAACAGCGCATACTGGCAAGGAACCCTGTATCTGGGCTTCGGTGCAGGAGCCCACTCCTACAATGGCAAGAACGTGCGTCGTGCCAACCTTCCATCACTCAACCAATACATAGAGGCACTCAGTGGAAACAACAGCTATCCCTACTTCGAGTTGGAGAAGCTAAGTCCTACCGATCTTTACAACGAGTATGTCATGACAAGGCTTCGCACCTCATCAGGCTTTAGCACAGACGAACTGGCAAAACGTTTTGGCCACAACACGTTGCAGCATTGTCTGCAAGCTATGAAGCCTCATCTGCAACAAGGCAACCTCTTACAAAACGGGACGCAAGTTGCCCTTTCCCCACAAGGAGTCTTTATCTCCAACGAAGTCATTTCCGACCTTTTTCTTGACGAGTAACCTCGTGCACGCTTTTCCTTCAACGATTTGAATTCCCAAAATGAAAATGCCGTTATGTCCCAGAGCTCATAACGGCATTTTCACATACTGAAGGCGCACTACATCAGTCACGCATCTCCTGATAGGTAATCTCGTAGAAACATGGGTACACGTTATTGGTGGCATCACTCTGTCCCTGACTGTGAGGCACAATGATTCGCACCTTTGCGATTCCCTCGTCACCAGTTATTTGGCGGCCAACCTTTACGTAATTAAGGGGGATAATCCAACCACTGGGAACAGCCACACTCTTATACACCTGGTACATTGCTCCACCACCGTTGACCGAGGTATTGAAAGAAGCCGTAATAGTACCCGAGTTGTTCGACACGTCAAGGATGTCGGGCGTAGTAGTCCAATACAACACGTTATTGGCCGTCTGCAGAGAGTCCGACATTATGTTATACTCATAATACCGGCATATAATGCGCTTGCTCTCACCCTCCTTGATGCGTTCTCCCACACCCTTTCGCACAATCTGCATGTAAACGCCCGTACTACCAAATAGCACATATTCGTTCTCGTCCACATTCGTCGTACTATCGTTTGCGTAAAACTCCGCCTCACTAATCACCTTTATCTGCTTCATGTCAAGCAACACGTCACCCTGCGGATTGCGAAGCACCAAGGGATCGCGTGCCAGGAACATGGCCACAGCCATACGCTCCCTTTCCTTCTGTTCTGCATACGTCTCATCGTCCTTGCACGACATAAGGGTAGTACCGCATAGCAGAACCGTCATCACCAACAAAAATATATTCTTCATAATGCTATTAATTCTGTAGTTTTTTACCATACTTTCTCACGGCCTTCTTCACAATCTCAATGGCCTCGTCCATAGTGCAGGTAAGCCGTCCACCCGAAGCATTCCTGTGCCCGCCACCATTGAAGAACTCAGCCGACATCTCGTTGCAGGGGAAGTCATCCACGCTGCGAAGCGACACTCGTATCACGCCCTTCTTCTCCGTGTCCTCGCGCAAGAAGACGCTCAGCCTCATCTTATCTATCATCAGGGGATAGTTGACAATGCCATCCGTCTCACCATTCTTCAGCTGGAAGTGCTTGCGCTCCTCGTTCGTGAATGATATGATGGACGTGTTGTATTCACGCAGCAACTCCATCTTCACGTAAAGCAAGTACCCCAGCAACCGGTAGCGATCCACAGAGGCCGTGTAGAACACGTTACGATAGATCCTGTCCTTGTCAATTCCCTTTTCCAGCAACCTGCTGATGATGACATACACCTCTGGGCGGGTTGAGTTGAAGGTAAAGCCACCCGTATCGGTCATCATACCCGTGTATATGCTCACCGCCTCATCGTGTGTCATATCGGCCGTCCATCCCATCTCGTCGAGCACGCGAAACACCACTTCGGCAGCGGCACACAGCGTGGGCTGGCACACCAGCAAGTCGGCACCAGCCTCTGGCTCGGGATGATGGTCGATGACCACACGGGGCACATCCAGCGAGGCCACCCACTCACCCAGTTCCGACATACGCTCTATACGTCCATGGTCAAGCATCAGCACCAGGTCGGCATCCTTCGTGGCATCCTTCACCAATGCCTCGTTGCGCTGGTACTGCATGATGTCATCCACCAGGGGAAGCCATGACAGGTTGTCCGGCCAACGGTCGGGGGCAACGGCAACCACCTCCTTGCCATGACGGCGAAGCATGCTCATCATGGCTGTCATCGAACCCAATGCATCACCATCGGGATTAGTATGGCATGTAATGAGTACCTTATGCGCACCCTCCAGTATGCTGAAAAGCAACGTGAGTTCGTTCTCCGACAACAGCTTCTCCATCTACTTCTTCATTTCACGAATTACGGTTTCTGGGTCGTCAGCGCCAAACACAGCGCTACCTGCCACCAGCACATCTGCACCAGCCTCTGCCAACTGCTTGGCATTCTTCAGGCTCACGCCTCCGTCAATCTCTATCTTCGCCTTGCTGCCCTTGCTGTCAATGAGCTGGCGCAACTGGCGTATCTTGTCGTAGGTATGCTCTATGAACTTCTGCCCACCGAAACCGGGGTTGACACTCATCAGGAGCACCATATCCACGTCCCCGATGATGTCTTCAAGCATACATACCGGCGTGGAGGGATTCAGCGTGACAGCAGGGTGCATGCCTGCCTCCCTGATTTGCGACACCACCCTGTGCAAGTGCGGACAAGCCTCCACATGCACGTTCATATAGTAAGCACCGAGTGCCTTTACTTCATTGATAAACTTCTCAGGTTGCACGATCATGAGATGCACATCGAGCGGTTTATGACAGATGCGCGCCACATGCTTCAGTACGGGAAACCCGAAACTGATGTTGGGCACAAACACGCCATCCATCACATCGAGGTGCAGATAATCGCACTCCGAACGATTCAGCCACTCCATGTCGCCTTCAAGGTTGGCGAAGTTGGCTGACAGCAAAGAAGGAGAAACTTGCATAACTTTTTTAGGATTTATGCCACAAAGTTAGCACTTTTTTGTGACACAAACTAATGATTCGCTAAAAAACAACGTCTATTTAACGCAGTTTAGCGTATCCAGGCCGAACCTAATACTATATTGAAGGCATCTCATCGACACGATTTCACGTCACGCTGTAGGAACGGGACGGAACTGACGTGCAAACTGGCGGATGTAATCGATAACGGCGGGTCTCGGCTGAGGGCTTTCTTTAGGTAATAATTTCATCATAGGCGAGTTACTTTTTTGATACGGGAACATGCTTTTTACCCTATAAACGTATCACCCCACCCAATTATTGTGCAAGACGCATGTTTTTTTGATAATTGACCTACAATCGGGCACACCCCCCTGAGAAAAAGAGTCAAAGCGCCAACTATCCCACCAATGACAGATTATGCTCGTTAACCATCTTGCGAAGGTTGAGAATGGCATAGCGCACACGTCCCAAAGCAGTATTGATGCTAACGCCTAAGATGTTGGCAATATCCTTGAAAGGCATATCACGATAGTAACGCAGATAGACTATCTCACGCTGACTGTCAGGAAGCATGTCAACCATTGTGCGCAGGTACTCCAACGACTCACGTCCGAAGATGCTCTCCTCTACCGTAGGTTCGCAGAAACGGGCATCGTTGAAGAGGTCGCCCTTTAGTTCGCCAGAGTCATCAACCAGTTCATGTGAGATGGTGGGCATGGCCTTCGTGCGACGATGTACGTCGAGCACCAGGTTGCGACTGATGCGCATCAGCCAAGAACCGAAGCTACCCGTCTCCTCATAGTTGTGAGTGCGCAACGCCGTTATGGCACGCACAAAGGTATCCTGGAAGACATCGTTTGCCTTGTCTTCGTCACGAACCAGAAAGAAAATATAATTGAAAAGCTTCTCCTGATGACGACTCAACAGGACATCAAAAGCATTGTCATTTCCTTCAGTGTACATACGGACCAACTCCTTGTCGGCCAAAGTACTGTATGTTTTCATTACTGTCTTAATTATTGATTAGAAGTAACGATTTCTCAATAGGCAATGTGGTTTTGATGAATAATTATTTTTGTTATTTGAATGCAAAGGAAACTATTTTCCGTGAATTGTGCAAGCATTTTGCTACTTTTTTGCACTTAAAACGTGCTTTTATGGACAAAACGTCACTTTTTCGGCACAAATCACCATGAACGAGTCCCATTTGGGAAGCTACTCAAAGCAGCTTCCGTCGGGGATACGAGCACCACGCAGATAGTCTGCCACAGCCATGCGCTTCTTGCCTGCCACCTGCAGCTCATCTATCACGATGAAGCCATCCTCCACAGCCACCTTGAGGGTCTTTCCATCAGTAATCACACTACCCACTTCGTTGGTTTGCTGTCCAGTGGTTTCCTTGTGCGTCTTGTATATCTTCACATCCTGACGCTTTCCATCGGGGGTGACAAGGGTTGACCATGCCGCAGGATAGGGACTGAGACCACGTACAAAGTTATAGACGTACGCCATGCCCGCCTTCCAGTCAATCTGGCATGTCTCCTTGAAAATCTTGGGAGCATGGCGAAGTGGCTCATCGGTGATGAACTGCTCCTGAGGGACGCTGGTAGCAGTACCCTCCTCTATGGCGCGAACCGTCTTCAGCACCAAGTCAGAGCCCATCATCATCAGTCGGTCGTGGATGTCCTCCACGTTGTCGGTCTCATGGATAGGCGTACGGTCTTGCATAATGATGCGTCCCGTGTCAATATCATGATCCAGGAAGAAGGTGGTCACACCCGTCTCTTTATCGCCGTTGATGATGGCCCAGTTCATAGGGGCAGCACCACGATACTGAGGAAGTAAGGCCGTATGCAAGTTGAAGGTTCCCATAGGAGGCATACCCCATACCACCTCGGGCAGCATGCGGAAGGCCACCACAATCTGCAAATCGGCTTGCAGGGAACGGAGCTCCTCAAGGAAAGCTTCATCCTTCAGCTTCTCAGGTTGCAGCAGACGGACGCCTTTCTCATCCAGATGCTGTTCCATATAGAACTTCTTGACAGGACTGGGTTGCAAGGTATCGTGATGGCGTCCAATAGCCTTGTCGGGCATTGTCACCACACCTACCACGTTATATCCACTATCCAAAAGTTTTTTAAGAGGTTCAACCGCAAAATCGGGAGTACCCATATATACAATTCTCAATGCACAATTCATAATTCGTAATTTGGCTTGCGCGTTGAATATAAAATTTCTTTATACACACTATCACATAATTCAACAAGACACACCGCGCAGCAAATTGTGAATTGAGAATTATGATTTGTGAATGAATCAGTCATTACTATAATCGGCCATCATCTGCCTATATATCGACAGCACGCGGCTCTTGCGGATGAAGCCAAGGAAGATGCCATCGCGATCCACTACGGGAAGCGTCCACATGCGGGTACGGGTAAACACCTTGAGCACCACATCCATCGAGTCGTCGATGTCAATACGGGCTACGTAAGGCTTCATGAGTTGACGCACAAAGAGAGAGCCAAAGAGCTCTGAACGCATCATCACATGGCGCACATCGTCCACATAGAGCACGCCTATCAGCTTCTTGCCCGAGTCGATGACGGGGAACACATTATAATTGGAATAGGTGATGCAATGTGCTATCTTTCCCAGCGACATATCCACCGTCAGCATCTGCTCGTCCTCATAACGCTCAATGACCGAGTCCATACTCATAAGGGTAAGGATGGCACGGTCCTTATCATGGGTGAGGAGGTCGCCCTGCTGTGCCAGACGCTGGCTGTACACGCTGTGACGCTCGAAGATAAAGATGGTAAGATAGGCACATACCGACACCATCATCAAAGGCACAAAGAGCTGATAGCCACCCGTCAGTTCGGCAATGAGGAAGATACCCGTCAAGGGAGCATGCATCACACCACTCATCAGACCACACATGCCCAGCAAGGCGAAGTTATTGAGAGGAAGCTGCAACTCCAGTATGTTGAACTCGTTCCAGATATTGCAGAAGAAGAAGCCTGCTACACTTCCCAGAAACAGACTGGGAGCAAAGATACCGCCGCAGCCACCGCCGCTATTGGTGGCCGTAGAGGCAAACACTTTGAACACTATCAACAGGCCCAGATAGACCAGCAACAGGTTGCTATGGCCGTAGAAGAGCGAGTTGTTGAACATAGAGAGGAAATCGTCACCCTGTCCGTTCAGCAGCAAGGTGATGAGGTCATAGCCCTCACCATAAAGCGAAGGGAAGAGGTAGATGAGGATGCTCAGCATCGAACCACCCATGGCCAGCTTCACATAACGACTATTGAAACGAGAGAAGAAACGCTCCAGATGCGTCATCACCCTCGTGAAGTAAAGTGCCACCAAACCGCAGAACACACCCAGAATCAAGTAAGCCGGCGTGCGGTCAATGGAGAAGGCATCGTGCAACTCGAAATGGAAGATAGTTGAGGTGCCGGAAAAGAAATAGGTGATGGCGGTGGCGGTCACGCACGACACCAGCAAGGGCAGCAGACTGCTCATGGTGAGGTCAATCATCAAAACCTCCACCGTGAATACCAAACCGGCAATGGGTGCCTTGAAGATGCCTGCCACGGCTCCTGCAGCACCACATCCCACCAACAACAGCAACGTGCGGTTATTGAGTCTGAACAGTTTACCGAGGTTACTACCTATTGCACTACCTGTCAGTACGATAGGAGCCTCTGCTCCCACACTACCACCAAAACCGATAGTGATGGCCGAACTGAACACGCTGCTCCAGGTGTTATGTCCTGGTATGCGACTATGCTTGCGGGCGATGGCATACAGAATCTTGGTAATGCCATGGCCGATGTCATCGCGCACCACATACTGCACAAACAACATGGTGAGAAATATACCCACCACAGGATAGAGCAGGTAAAGCCAGTTGGCACCCTCCACATCAAACTGGTGCGTCAGAAGATATTGTATCTGATGGATGAGCCACTTCAGCATCAAACCAGCGGCAGCCGTAAACACGCCCACCAGCAACGACAATATCAAAATGAATCGTCGTGGTGTAAACATGCGGCGAAAGAGCAACAATCGCAGCAGCATGGTGTGGGTTATGGAACGAACTGGACGCGTAATGGTTCTCTTTTTTTCTTATCTGATTATGGTTACCTCTCCGTCAAGGGCGAGCTTGACAATCTTGCTGGCCTCTCTGGGAGTCTTCTCTCCACGGCGGAACTGCACGATGTAGTCCACCTGCGACTTTATCTCCTCCGAGATGTCTGAAAAGCGCTTGGGCGAAGGCATACCGCTGATGTTGGCGCTGGTAGATACCAGAGGCTTCTGCAGACGATAGCAGAGCTGGCGGCTGAACTCCTCGTGTGTGACGCGCATACCCAGACTGCCATCCTCGGCTATCAGGTTGGGAGCCACGCCGTTGGCACCTTCCAGAATGAGGGTGAGGGGCGTAGTGGCGTAGTCGGCCATGTCCCAAGCCACATCGGGAATCTGACGGAAGTATCGCTGCATGCGGTCGGGCTTATCCACCAGACAGATGAGAGCCTTCGACTCCTCACGCTGCTTTATCTTGTAGATTCGTGCCACTGCCTCTGCATTGGTGGCATCGCAACCGATGCCCCAAATCGTGTCGGTGGGATAAAGGATGACACCACCCTTACGCAACACCTCCAACGCGTTATTTAAGTCTATTTCGCAGTTCATGATTGTTTTATATTTCGGGAGTTCGAAAAATCGAAATTTCAAAGATTTCGAAGACTAGGAAACTTTAAAACTCTGATGTAAAGTGGAACTTGATATGTTCAAAGTCTTGCTGAGCCATACTGAGCACATAACCCGAGTCAGCAAGGAACACATCGCGACCTTCACGGTCGAGTGCCATATACTGATGCTTGCGCTTCTTGAAGTTTTCGAGTTCCGACTCATAGCCGGGCTCTACCTCAATCCAGCAGGCCTTATAGAGCGAGATAGGCTCCCAGCGGCACTTGGCGTTGTACTCGTTCTCCAGACGATACTGGATGACCTCAAACTGCAACTGACCCACCGTTCCGATGATCTTACGGCCATTAAACTGGTTGACAAAAAGCTGTGCCACACCTTCGTCCATCAACTGGTTGATACCCTTTTCCAGCTGCTTGGTCTTCATGGGGTCGGCATTCTCGATGTACTTGAACATCTCGGGTGAGAAAGAGGGAAGTCCGCGGAAGTGTATCACTTCTCCTTCGGTCAGGGTATCGCCAATCTTGAAGGTACCATTGTCGGGCAGACCCACGATGTCACCTGCCCAAGCCTCGTCGATGGTACTCTTGCGCTGAGCCATGAACTGGGTGGGAGAAGAGAAGCGGAGCGTCTTGTTGTGACGCACATGCAAATAGGGGGCGTTGCGCACAAACTTGCCCGAGCAAACCTTGCAGAAGGCAATACAACTGCGATGGTTGGGGTCGATGTTGGCAGTTATCTTGAAGATGAAACCGCTGAACTTCTTCTCGTCGGGATCCACCAGTCGCTCTTCCGTCTGAGTAGGACGGGGCGAGGGTGCAATCTCCACAAAACAGTCAAGAAGCTCCTGCACGCCGAAGTTGTTCAGGGCCGAACCGAAGAACACAGGAGCCACCTGCGCATCAAGGTAAAGAGACCCCTCACCCCTGCCCTCTCCCGAGGAAGATGGAGTTCCTAGTACCTCATCAACAGCAGGATATACACCCTCAATCATCTCCAGGTCTTCACGTAGCTTGGCTGCATCCTGTTCACCAACAGCCTCTTCGAGCTCCGATGAGTTGATGTCAATCTCTACCTTCTCGGTCACCTTCTGCTTGTCGGGTGTGAAGAGGTTGAGGTTATTCTCGTAGATGTTATATACGCCTTTGAACTTAGCTCCCTGGTTGATAGGCCATGACAGGGGACGAACGCTGATCTGCAATTCCTCCTCCAGCTCATCCAAAAGGTCGAAGGGGTCCTTACCCTCACGGTCCATCTTGTTAACGAAGATGATAACGGGAGTCTTGCGCATACGGCAAACGGCCATCAGCTTACGTGTCTGAGCCTCCACACCCTTGGCGCCATCCACCACGATAATGGCAGAATCCACAGCAGTCAGGGTACGGAAGGTATCCTCAGCAAAGTCCTGGTGACCCGGAGTGTCCAGGATGTTCACCTTGTACTCTACCCCACTCTTCTCGCCCGTCTCTGGGTCTGTTGGGGTATAGTCAAACTCCATCACAGAGGTGGTGACCGAGATACCACGCTGTTTCTCGATTTCCATCCAGTCGCTCGTTGCACTCTTCTTAATCTTGTTGCTCTTCACGGCACCAGCCACTTGTATCTGACCGCCGAAAAGCAACAGCTTCTCTGTCAACGTCGTCTTACCTGCATCAGGGTGACTGATGATGGCAAACGTCCTTCTTCTTTCTATTTCTTGATTCATAACTACTTTTGTTTGGTTAGCATAGCCAGCATTTCGCTGATATGCTTAATGGCCTTTTGGGTTCCCTCACTCACTTCCTTCTTTTGCAGCCTGAGCATCATCACGCCGTAGAGTGCCTCAAGGCATGTCTCCAGTTCGGGCTTCTCCTTGTCGCCGTGTGAGCGCAGCTCCACGATGAAGGGTAGTGCGCGGTAATAGGCAGCGTTATACTCCGTCTGCTTGGGGTCGTCCAACAGTTCGCGATGCTTGTCGGTAAGCAGGGAAAGGGTACCCTTGTTCATCTGCAGATGCCCTTTCTCCATCACTCCTTCCTCGCGCATCATGTCAATGAGGTAGCCAAACCACTTCTCCTCCTCCTTACGCTGTTCCTCAGGATACTGAAAACGGCTTACGTATTCATTCTTGATGCGATCAAGATCAAATCCATAAGCACGTATAGTGTCCTCTACCTGCCACATATAGAGCAAGTATTCACAAACATTCTTTTCTTTGAGTTCCTTTGCAATAAACATATTTTCTGTCACATAAAGCAAAAACACCTCCCTATTGGATCGGCAAACGGACAACTAAGTCAAGCACAGAGCCGCAGAGGTTCAACCCAATGGAGCCCACAAAGGCAAGCCCGTATCAATACAACGTCTTTCCGGTGATTGTAAAGAAAAGGCTCATCAGCGATACCACCATCACGATGACACCAATAGTATGGTTCAGCATCCATATTCGCTGCTCGTCAAACCTTGTGCGCACCTTATTGATTATATAAGTCAACCCAAGCCACCAGGCCAAGGCTCCAATGGCCACCGACACAAACTCCACGCCCAGCTTCACCTTGTCGGGCGTGACAAAGTTGAAACGCGCAAAGAGAGCCAGGAAGAGGGCCAGAATAAGGGGATTACTAAAGGTAAGCAGAAAACCTGTGATACCGTTCTGTATCAAGGTTCCCTTCTTGCCATTTTTCTTATGAGGAAGATTGGTACTGGGTTTGCTGCGATAAGTATAAATGCCAAATATGAACAACAAAGCACTACCGATGAGTTGCAATGGCATCATGTGCTCACGCACAAAAGGCATGACCATTCCCATTGCCAATGCCAGCAAGGCTGCATAAAGCATGTCACTCAACGCTGCTCCGATACCTGTCACAAAACCATACCATCTGCCCTTGTTCAGAGTGCGCTGTATGATAAGCACTCCTACTGGCCCCATAGGAGCCGAAGCTACGACGCCTACTATCAATCCCTTGATAATGCCATCGAGTATGTCCATTGAACTTTCAAACATAGTAACAGAATGAGCCACAAAATTAGCAATTTTTCAAATAATATGAAAGCAAAAGCAGAAAATTTTTCCTTTTGTATAGCTTTTTATACACATTTTCTTTACTGATGACTGATTTTACAATCCATTTTTATTACCTTTGGGCATCATTTGCTAACCTGCTTTCCTAAAAGGAATAGTAAGAATAAAACTAAAAAACTATAATATCGATTTAATCTATGAAACCTTACGTAATTGGATTGGACCTTGGTGGTACCAACTCTGTTTTCGGCATTGTAGATGCCAATGCTAATGTAATTGCAGAAACTTCAGTCAAGACTCGCGGACATGGTCCCGTTGAGCAATATGTAGCCGACTGTGTGGAGGCTCTCAAGGTCATCATTGACAAGGTGGGCGGTATTGACAAGATTCAGGGTATGGGTATTGGTGCCCCCAACGGCAACTACTATACCAACTGCATCGAGTATGCTCCAAACCTTCCCTGGGGCGATGGCAAGATTCCTTTGGGTCAGATGTTCAGCGACGCGCTGGGCATTCCCGTGGCCATGACCAACGACGCCAATGCTGCAGCTATGGGTGAGATGGCCTATGGTGCTGCCAAGGGTATGAAAAACTTCATCATGATTACCCTGGGCACTGGCGTGGGTAGCGGCATCGTGTGCGATGGCAAGATGGTGTATGGCTCCGATGGTTTGGCAGGCGAACTCGGACACGTTCGTGTGAAGGCTGACGGACGCGAGTGTGGATGCGGACGCAAGGGTTGCCTTGAGACCTACTGCTCGGCTACGGGCGTGGCTCGTACGGCTCGCGAGATTCTCACCACCACCGACACCCCCACCCTGCTGCGTGAGATTCCACTCGACCAGATTGAGAGCAAGGACGTGAGCATCGCTGCCGGTAAGGGCGACGAGGTTGCCAAGAGCATCATGGACTTCACCGGACGACTGCTGGGCAGCGCATGTGCCGACTTTGCATGCTTCAACTCTCCCGAGGCATTCATCTTCTTCGGCGGTCTCGTAAAGGCAGGCGACCTCATCATGGACCCCATCCGCAAGGGCTATGACGAGAACATCCTCAAATGCTACAAGGGTAAGGCTAAGATGCTGGTAAGTCAGCTCGACGATGCCAAGGCTGCCGTACTGGGTGCCAGCGCATTGGCTTGGGAGTTGTAATCCCTCCTACCCTATTTTCAAAACGTGTTTCGCAGATTACATGGCAACATCTCTCTCAGGGAGGTTCGCCATGCAATCTGCGAAATTTATGTCCCCCTGACAGCACTACTTTCTGCGCCAAAGGATGGCAACAAACACAAGCAAGTATCCTGCCAGACAGACAATAGGAGCCACAACGATGCGACGCACAGAAAAGATGTCTGGCTCGAAATGCGTGCTTGTACTACCAGGTCCAGACATGAGGCATAAGCCTATTGCCACAATGAGTAGTGACAAGACAAACAAAAGGTAATTACTGCGGGAGAATAACCGAGGCGTCTCCATGTTTTTCTCTGATGGGTTGTGTGAAATTCTCATAAATGCGTATATAAGGTTCTACAAGTTGGTATCTCTCATTATCGTATGCCGTAAGCAAGGCATGTTGCATGGTACGGAGCCATGTATTATGTCTCTGAGGGTCGCGCACACGCCTTGCATCCAGGGCATTCTGCCAGCATAGCCACTCTGCTGCGCGCTCCAGCAGGTCTTTCACTATGGCATCAGCCTTTTCCACCTCATGCACTTTGTAGTAGCACTCTGCCATGGCCAAGGCATCCTCGGTGTAGGGCACATTCTCATGAGGCAGTTCTCTTTGCCATTTGTCGGCCACCCTTTTGGCACGCGCAAGGTCTCCCTGTTCCATCAACTGGTTAATCAGCACAGACATGATGTATTGGTGCGTATGGGCCATGCGCATGGCATCCTCATCCACATAAACTCCAGGGCAAGAGAGTCCACCGTACCTGAACCTGTGCATGATGTTGTCATACAGTCGTTCCACATCCACCCTCAGGTCTCCACTCTCCGGAACCACACGGTATGCCATACCCTCCAGTACTAGATGATCGCGCAGGAATGGCAGTTCGTGGGCTCCGAGACTGATGCTGAGGTATATGGGACGGTCGGGAGTGGCATGGGCAAGCATCTCCAGCACAAGCATCTCACTCTTGGTAAGTCGGTCCGTACCATTCATGCGTATGGTCATGGGGCGCCCCATGTATTCCACCGTGATACTGTCGTCTGGATTCACCCCCACAATCTCATTGCATCCTTCGGTGTAGTCGCTCCTCTGCCACGTGATGGGCAGGCTGGGCGAATTGTAGGCAGGTCGTTTCATCTGGTCGATGTACCAGTCTGTCTGGGCATACGACAAGTTGCACACACGGGTATCGGTTCGCACTCCCTCCACATCATGGTTGTACCACAACGGGAAGGTGTCGTTATCACCATTGGTCAGTATGATGGGATGCCCCTCGCTGGGCAGGGTGTTAAGGTAGTTGGCTCCAAAGTCACGGCATAGCGTTCGTCCGCTTCGGTCATGGTCGTCCCACGTCTGGCTTACCATCTGCAAAGGCACCAGCATGGTCATTACAGTTGCCAGCAGCGTGCAGTAGCGCTTCTTCAACCGCAACCGGCACAGTAGCCCATTCAGTCCTGCCACACCCATTCCTATCCAGATGGCAAAGGCATAGAACGAACCAGCATAGGCGTAATCGCGTTCACGAGGTTCCATGGGTGTCTGGTTCAGATAAACCACTATGGCCAGTCCGGTCATCACGAAGAGCAACAGCAACACTTTCCATTGCTGGCTGCCACGCTTCCCGTGCCGTCGCTGCCACATCATGCCAAGCAGACCCAGCAGCAACGGCAAGCCATAATAGACATTGCGCCCCTTGTTGTTTTGCAGGTCAGAGGGCATCTCATCCGTGTTGCACCCCAGCAGCAGGTTGTCCAGCCATGTTATGCCAGTTATCCAATTGCCATGCTCCACCTCTCCATAGCCTTGTATGTTGTTCTGGCGTCCCACAAAATTCCAGAAGAAGTAGCGCAGGTACATGTGGTTTATCTGATAGGAGAAGAAGAATCGCCAGTTATCCCATTGCGAAGGCAGACCATTCTTCTTGGTCACACCCCCCAGCCAGTCCTCGTATGCCGCAGCATGACGTGCAGAGTGCATACGCGGAAAGAGCATGTTTTGCTGATAGATGTAATCCCTTCGGCGTCCTACCTCCTCGTATCGGCACACCCCCTCTTCAGAAGAGCGTTGGTAGATGGGGCCCATGTCCTTGACACGTGGCACCATATAGTCGCCATCCCTTTCACGAGCCACATCGCTCGTATAGGCAGGACCATAGAGCAAGGGCTTGTCGCCATACTGTTCGCGTCCCAGATAGCTTTTCAAGGCAAAGATGTTATCGGGCGAGTCTTCATCCATCGGAGGATTGGCTGCCGACCGTACCAGTATGACGGCATAGCAACTGTAGCCCATGAGCAATGCCATCACGCAGAGCGACGTCGTATGCCACCAACGGCTTTTTGTCTTGCGTATCCACACCACAAGGCCGAATATGAGCAATGCCACATAGGCAAGCAACCCGGTTTGATAGGGGAGGCCAAGCGTATTGGTGGCAAGCAGTTCAAACCATCCGCCCACGTGCACCACTCCGGGTATGATGCCATACAGCACCAGGGCCACGAGCATGGCACCCAAGGCAAGTGCACCCATAGTGCGCCAAAACGTTACCCGTTGGCATTGTCTGTAGTACATCAGCAGCACCATGGGTGGGATGCAAAGCAGGTTAAGCAGATGCACGCCAATGGAGAGTCCTATCACATAGGCTATCATCACCAACCAGCGGTCACTATCTGTCCGTTCTGCCTCTTCCTCCCACTTCAGTATCAGCCAGAAGACAAGGGCTGTAAGGAAACTGCTGAAAGCATACACCTCAGCCTCCACGGCCGAGAACCAGAAGGTGTCGCTCCAGGCATAGGCGAGTGCTCCCACGCCACCACACGACTCTACAAGCAGTACCTGCCTTCGGGAGTACTCCGCATCTACCGTGAGCAAGCGTCGCACCATGTGCGTGATGGTCCAGAACAGTAACATGATGCAACCGGCACTAAGCAGAGCCGACAGCAGGTTGACCATGCGTGCCACCTCGGATGCACTACTGGCAAACAGTGAGAAGAGGTTTGCCATGAGCATGAAGAACGGGGCTCCTGGCGGGTGTCCTACCTCTAACTTGTAGCCACAGGTAATAAACTCGGAACAGTCCCACAAACTGGCCGTGGGCTCGATGGTAAGCACATAGGTAATGGCTGCCACTACAAAGGCAAGGCCACCCATGCACCGATCAATGATAGAAAAAGTTCTTTTTTGCATAAACGCCAATTTTTGAATCGGCGGCAAAAGTACTAAAAAGAACTTTCATTCAGGAAAATACTATCTGACATTTCCCTGACATTTGTCTGACATCGACCTAACTATCTCATTTCCAGTGAATAGCTTTTACCTCTGTCCGACTCGATTTTCAACTGGGTATTGGCTTCTATGACGGGTTTCACACGCTTGATGAGTGTGTAAAGCGTATCGCTGGCATCGGGTTTTCTGGGCCACAGACGGTCACATATCTCCTGTTTGGAGAGGGTGTGGTCTTCTGCATTCATAAACATCTCCATGAGTGAGTGCTGCATAGGGGTAAGACGTATCTGCTCTCCTGCTAAAGTCGTGAACTTATGGTTGTCGTACACAATGCCACCATAGCACAAACCCTGCACCATGGGTGCTTCCCTATGCCGGCGCACATACCATACGCTTGTCAGCAACCATAGCACCCCTGCCACAAAGAGTGAGACGGAAGCACGCTGATCCGACAGCTTTAACACCGTTATGAAGTCGCAGTTGGCCTCGGCCACCATTTCCGCTTCCTGCGTATCGCCCTTGCCTACTGTCCTCATGGCTATGCAGGCGGTTTCCTTCAGTTCGGCAATGGAGAGATGGTTGCGGTAGCAGCGGATAGTGTCTGCGCTGACCACATCGCATGGCACCTCAGCAAGTGCCAGACCTAATGCGTTGTTTACGTCTTGTTCTATTCTGCTCTCAGCATTTCGGTAACTGCACATGCACGAGCAGAGTGCGGTTGCCATAATGAAGAAGAACACAACTATAGGAAGCTTTCTCATATTAAAATGTAACCGTTTGTTTCTTTGTTATTTTCTGCAAAAGGCAGCATATTATGAAGCAGGGGTGTCCGAAGAGCCCATCCATAGCAGCAAATCAGCGCTACAAAGCCTCTATCTCATCTGCCGTGAGGCCTGTGGCATCAGCAATCTGACTCACCGTAAGGACACCCATTGCCTTCAATGAACGGGCGGTGGATATTTGACGGTTTCTATCCCCTTCAGCTATACCTTTCTGCATGCCTTCGGCAATACCCTCAGCTTTTCCTTTCTGCATACCCTCGGCGAGACCCTCTGCATGTCCCTCGGCTTTTCCTTTCTTCTCTGCCGTGGTGATTACGCTGTACCAGTCGCGGAAGT
>JAKSLO010000047.1 GCA_024401185.1 Bacteroidaceae bacterium
CGTCCTTCTGCACGTCCTTCTGCACGTCCTTCTGCACGTCCTTCTGCACGTCCTTTTACGAGTCCTTCCTCGCGTCCTTTTACGAGTCCCTTTACGAGTCCTTCCTCGTGTCCTTTTATGAGACCTTCTACGAGGCCGTTTTCAAAGCCTTGCTTTTTGGCCGTCTCCATCACACTGAACCAGTCACGAAGATTCTTGAGGCTCTCCTCGTAACTCTGGCGTTCAACAGGGGTGAACTTGGCAATCTCTGCCTGCTCGAAAAGACGCTCAAAGACTTTCTCCTGAAGAGCCCTGGGACGCTCGAAGAGTCTGGATAGGTGCTTTATGGCATAGAGCCAACGGTCGTTAAGGGAGGTGAGTTCGTCCTCTTCCTTAATGAACTTTGGCATTTCGAGGTACACAAAGGTCAGCTTGTCATAGAAGACCTTGCCGGTCTCAATCTCTGCCAGTTTCACCGTGTGGCGATAGCTGGGTGAGGCCTTGTCCTCGTCGAAACTGAAATTGAGGATGCCCACGCAATAGATACGTCCAAGCTTGAAGTTCCAGTTGCCCTTCTCCGCATACTCCCGGATGGGGAAAGTGGAGTAGTAGACACTTCTGTCCTTGAAGAATTCCTGACGGGCATTCTGCATCTCGACGATGAACTTCTCGCCATTCTCGTTCTCGCAATACACGTCAAAGACAGCCTTACGCTCGGCATACGCCTCTCCAAGCTGTTCCGGATTAAGATAAGTAAGATCCTTGATGACCTCCTGGCCATCAAAGAGAGAGTTAAGGAAACTGATAAGCAACTCCTTGTTTATCTCCGTTCCGAACAATTTCTTGAAAGCAAAATCAGTATAGAAATTTACGTATCTTTCCTGCAGTCCGAGAGTTCCCATATCAAATCAACATTAATGTTCTTTCGCAAAAGTACAAAAAAAAAGCATAGCAGCAAAAACTTTCCCAAGAAAATGGAGTATTTGGGAGCTTTTGTTGATTCTTCTGTTATTGGTAACGTAAAAGAAACGGAATAATCGTGACTTGCGCAATTCACGATTATTCCGTCTCTTTTACTACTCTTTATATTTTATGATTCCTTTTTTCTTATGCAGTAAGGATTTCGATGAGCTTGTCAACTGCGGCTGCAATGCCGTCGGGGTTCTTACCACCAGCAGTAGCGAAGTGAGGCTGACCGCCACCACCACCCAGAATGAGCTTAGCAGCCTCGCGGATGTTCTTACCAATGTTAACACCTGCAGCCACAACGCTGTCTGCAGCAATGGCAGTAAGGAGAGGCTTACCATCGGCTACGCTACCGATAACCACAAGTGCATCGGCCACCTCACCCTTAATCTGGAACACGAGGTCCTTGACCACGTCGGCAGGCATGGGCACTACGGCCTTCATCACCTTGAAGCCCTTAATATCCTGAGCGCTGGCGATAATCTGCTTCTTAGCCTCAGCAGCCTTTTCACGTATAAGGGTATCCATCTGAGCCTTCAGGGCATTATACTCGCTCTGCATCTTCTGGATTGCAGTCTTGGCATCAGGTGCATTGTTGAGAATGCCACGAATCTCGTTTGCATTGTCAATAAGACTGTAAAGCATCTCTTCTACCTTAGCACCTGTGACAGCCTCGATACGACGTACGCCGGCAGCCACGCTACTCTCGCTCATAATCTTTACCATACCGATACGACCGGTTGACTTAGCATGGCAACCACCACAGAACTCTACGCTGTCGCCAAACTGAACGACGCGTACACGATCACCGTACTTCTCGCCGAAAAGTGCAATGGCACCAAGTTTCTTAGCTTCTTCAATGGGTACATCACGATGATCCTGCAGAGGTATGTCCTGACGAATCTTATCGTTGACAAGGCGCTCTACCTCACGAATCTGCTCTTCTGTAACTTTCTGGAAGTGAGAGAAGTCAAAACGAAGAGCCTCGGGAGTCACCAAAGAACCCTTCTGCTCGACATGCTCGCCCAAAACCTGACGCAAAGCCTGGTCAAGCAAGTGGGTACAAGTATGGTTAGCCTCGCTGGCATGACGCTTATCTACATCTACACAAGCCATAAACTCTGCCGTGGGGTTCTTGGGAAGAGTCTTGGTAATGTGTACAGCCAAGTTATTCTCGTTCTTGGTATCAATAATCTCGATGGTCTCGTCGCCATTGACCAGCACACCGCAATCGCCTACCTGACCACCCTTTTCTGCATAGAAGGGAGTCTTGTCGAGCACCAACTGATAGAAAGTCTGCTTTTTCTGAGTCACCTGACGGTAACGGAGGATGCGGCAAGAGTACTCGGTGAAGTCCCAACCGACAAACTCTGACTCGCTTCCCTCAGCAACATCTACCCAGTCGCCATTCTCCACAGCAGCAGCATTGCGGGCACGAGCCTTCTGCTTCTGCATCTCTACGTCGAAACCAGCCTCATCAACAGTCATGCCATTCTCACGGCAGATGAGTTCGGTAAGGTCGAGGGGGAAACCATAGGTATCGAACAAGGTAAATGCCTTGTCACCAGCAATCTCTGTCTTGCCTGCGGCCTTAGTCTCCTCAATTACACCATTCAAAAGGCGGATACCATTCTCAAGGGTACGAAGGAATGAATCTTCCTCCTCCTTCATCACCTTCATGATGAGTTCCTTCTGTGCGGGCAACTCAGGAAAGGCATCGCCCATCTCCTGAATAAGGGTGGGAACAAGTGCATACATGAATGCCTGCTTCTGACCGAGGAATGTATAGCCATAGCGAACTGCACGACGCAAGATGCGACGGATTACATAACCAGCCTTTGCGTTGCTGGGCAACTGACCATCGGCAATGCTGAAGGCAATGGCACGAAGGTGGTCAACGATAACACGAAGGGCAATGTCCTTCTTCTCATCATCGCCATACTTTACGCCAGCCATGTCACCCATAGCCTTGATAAGGGGCTGGAACACATCGGTATCGTAGTTTGAATGCTTACCCTGGATGGCACGAACAAGACGCTCGAAACCCATACCTGTATCGATAACATTCATACCAAGAGGTTCGAGGTGACCATCAGCCTTACGCTCGTACTGCATGAACACGATGTTCCAGATCTCAATGACCTGTGGATCATCCTTGTTGACCAACTCACGTCCAGGCACCTTAGCCTTCTCCTCGGGAGTACGGCTGTCAAGATGAATCTCCGAGCAAGGACCACAAGGACCTGTGTCACCCATCTCCCAGAAGTTATCGTGCTTGTTACCATTGATGATGTGGTCGGCAGGAACGTGCTTGAGCCAATAGCCAGCAGCTTCATCGTCGCGTACAAGATTCTCCTCAGCATTACCCTCAAATACGGTAACATAGAGATCCTTGGGGTCGAGCTTTAACACATCAACCAAATACTCCCATGCCATGTCGATAGCGCCTTCCTTGAAATAGTCGCCAAACGACCAGTTGCCGAGCATCTCAAACATAGTATGGTGATAGGTGTCATGACCTACTTCCTCAAGGTCGTTGTGCTTACCACTTACACGCAAGCACTTCTGTGTATCAGCGCGACGACGAGGTTCTGGGTCACGGCTACCCAAAATAATATCTTTCCACTGGTTCATACCAGCATTTGTAAACATAAGTGTAGGGTCGTCCTTGATGACCATTGGGGCAGAAGGTACGATGAGGTGATCTTTCGTTTCAAAGAATTTCTTGAACGAGTCACGGATTTCTTTTGCTGTTAACATATTATGATTCATAAAATTTTGCGCAAAATTACAAAAAAAACTTGGTTTAGTGTGCTTTGTATTATATTTTTTTTTACTTTTGCAGAAATATAAGTCTACCTAATCAAAAAAGGTTCATAACAAAAAGCAAAAGCCACATGGCGTACACTCCAAATAAAGATACAAAAAAATACTTTGCCATTCACGAAGTGGCAGAGATAATTGGTGTGACAGAAACCCTTTTACGCTATTGGGAAAAGGAATTCCCAACCATCAAACCCAAGAAGAGTGGACGCAACATCCGTCAATACACCAAAGATGACATTGAAGAAATCCGCTTGGTGTACAACTTGGTGAAGGTGAGGGGCATGAAACTCTCTACTGCTCGCGAAACCATCAGGAAGAACCGTGAGGGTGTGGAGGGTGTCTCACAAGTCATGCAGAAGCTTCTGGAGATCAGGGCTGAACTGATAACCATCAAGAGGGAACTGGAAGAGATATAATGCGCTCTTGTGCCGATACACCAACAACCTTGCCTATGAGGGCATGAGTTTTTTTGCATAAGAACCATTTCACAGCGGCAAATTACACATAATTGCATTAAGTACCTATTATATATAATATAAGGTAAAAAGATGAAGAGCAACTGCCCTTCATCTTTTTTTAGTTTCCTAACTTATTCTCACCACAGCATCAATTCCGTCTATCTTTTTCAGCTTCTTGCAAATAGACTGCAGGTCTTCTGCATCATGCACCTCTAACTGTATCTCACCACGGAAAATACCGTCACGGGTTTCTATAAGCAAGCGAGGAAGATTTACGTTCAACTGTTCAGACAATACTCCCGTAATCTCATGCAGCACACCAATGCGGTCAATACCATCAATCTGAATGGTGGCTTGGAAGAACAGTTTCTTATGTGTATCCCACTTAATGGCCCATATCTGATTGCCAAAGCTTGCCTTGAGTTTGTTGGCCACCTCACAGCTTCGCTTGTGGATGACAATACGTCCGTCACTCTCTTGATAGCCAAGCACGTCATCACCAGGAATGGGATGGCAGACAGGACACATGGCATAACGTCCAATAGTTTCCTCGTTCAGCAAAAGTGGTGTCTTCTTGACCTTCTGCTTGGGAGCCTTCTGAGCAGGCATTTCCGCCTCTGCCCCATCAGTCTTGGGTTCGGCAGATGCATTCTTTGGCTTCTTGTCGAGCAATGACTCCTTCTGCTTACGCGTAAAGAACTTGAGATAACGTCCCCAACGACGCTTGCCCTGCGAAATTTCCTTCAGCACGTCAACATCCTGTGAGCCCAGCACCACCTCGTCCTTGCCCACAGCAACATAGAGCATCTCACGCGTTTTGACGTTATGCAACACGCACAGCTTATCCACGTTGATGCTATTGAATTCCATTTCATTCTTCTGGAAGAAGGTGCTGAGCATTTCTTCGCCACGCTTCTGCAATTCGCGGTCGTGCTTGCGCAGGATAGACAAAATCTTGGTGCGAGCCTTACCCGTGGTAACAAACGAAAGCCATTCGGGTTGCACCTTGAGGTCGCGCGATGTAAGTACCTCTACCTGATCTCCACTGGCAAGTTCATAGCTCAAGGGAACCAGTTTATGGTTGACCTTTACGCCCATGCAATGGGTACCCACAAAGGTATGTACCGAGAAAGCAAAGTCGAGTGCCGTGCAGCCCATAGGCATGGTACGGAAGTCACCCTTGGGCGTAACCACAAATATCTCGGAAGCATATAGATTGAGCTTGATGGCATCGAGGAAGTCGATGGCACTTGGCTGTGGATCGTCAAGAATCTCCTTGATGGTGCCCAACCACTTGTCGAGTTCGTTCTCACTATCCTCAGCCGTCCTGCCTCCCTCCTTGTACTTCCAATGGGCAGCAAAACCTTGCTCGGCCATATCGTCCATACGTTGCGAACGAATCTGCACCTCAATCCATCGTCCATGCTTACCCATCAGGGTACTCTGCAAGGCCTGGTATCCATTGGCCTTGGGATGCGAGAGCCAGTCGCGCAATCGTTCGGGATGGGGTTTATAGATGCTGCTGGCCAAGGCATAAATCTGGAAGCACTCTGCTATCTCCTGCTCATTGGTAGCACCCTCTTCGGGTGTAAAAATCACACGAACAGCCAAGATATCATACACCTCCTCAAAGGTGACGTGCTTCTTCTGCATCTTGTTCCAGATGCTGTAAGGCGACTTGATGCGCTCCTTGACATGGTACTTAATGCCTGCGGCATCAAGCTTCTCACGAATGGGAGAGATAAACTCCTCGAATATCTCATGCAGGTGAGCTTCCATTGAGGCCAGTCGCTTCTTAATCTGACTGTATTCTTCGGGATGTTCATAGCGGAAGCTGAGGTCTTCAAGTTCCTCCTTCACACGGTTCAATCCCAGACGATTGGCCAAAGGGGCATAGATGTAAAGCGTCTCGCCTGCAATCTTATATTGCTTGTTGGGCAACTGACTGCCCAAAGTACGCATATTGTGCAAACGGTCACTTATCTTGATGAGGATGACTCGTATGTCCTCACTCATGGTGAGCAGGAGTTTCTTGAACGATTCTGCCTGCGCAGAAGCCTGGTCACCGAAAATACCTCCCGATATCTTCGTCAGACCGCTCACAATCTGCGCAATCCTTTCACCAAAAATATTACGGATATCCTCTACCGTGTAATCTGTATCCTCCACCACATCGTGGAGCAAGGCACAGCAGATACTGGTACTGCCCAGACCTATTTCCTCACACGCAATCTGCGCCACCGCTATGGGGTGCATGATGTAAGGTTCACCCGACAAGCGCTTCACGCCACGGTGAGCCTGACGGGCAAAATTGAATGCCTTGTTGATAATCTCGGTATGCTTGCGATGACGGGATTGGAGATAAGTGTCGATGAGGTGCTGATATGCCTCTTCCACCATTCTCTCTTCGTCTATTTCATGGTTTTCGATCATGTGTCTTCCAATTTATTACAAAGAACTTGGGTCAGATTTTTCTTAGTGATGATAAAAAATTACCTTGGCACGATTTGTGATGTGTTTTTTCACCATCACTTAGATGTTTCATCCATTAGCCCTAAGTATTCAGGAGCTAAGTGAAGTTGTCAGGAGCTGTCGCTTCCGCTCAAGGAGTTAACGAACGATACTATTGCTACCGAGGCATCTTCCTCTTCTGCAGGGGGCTTCTCCCCTGTTTAGCATCAGCTCAACTCCTGACAAGTTCGATGAATCATATAAGCTTGGTTTTCCGCACGGAAAAGCATTACTTAATCTTAATCTTCTGTCCAGGCATCAGTTTGTCGCCCTTCATGCCATTGGCTTTCTTAAGCTTGGCCACAGTGGTATGGTTGCGTGCAGCAATGCCACTCAAGGTGTCACCCTTCTTCACGGTCACACTCTTTCCGCTACCGCTACTGCTTCCACTACTCTTGCTGTTCTTCTTATTCTTCTTGCTATTTTTAGAACTCTTCGAGCTCTTAGAACTACTTCTTGAGCTTTTCGAACTCTTACTGCTTGAGCGAACCTCGTACTGGTCATCGCCAATCGTCACCTCACGACGGTTGGTGAAGAGTTCGTTGGCCTTATAGGTATAGATGGAATCGCCTGCCTCAAGGAAAGCATTGACTGCCGTTGATGGCAAACGAAGGATGCAGTCGTGTGAATGGCCTGGAATGATTGAGGTGCGGTACTGAGGATTCAATGCCTTAAGCTCTTCGATATCCATGCCTGTTGCCTGGACAATCTGATTGAAGTGCAAGTCACGCTTCACGATGATAGTATCGGAAGCCAGAGGCAAACGGGTATTAGCAGGACAAATATTATGGTCGCAGTAATAGTTCATGATGTAGGTAGCTGCTATGAAGGCAGGCACATAGCCACGCGTCTCATGAGGCAGGTAGGGATAGATGGCCCAATAGTCCTTCACACCACCCGCACGCTTGATGGCCTTGTTCACATTACCGGGGCCACAGTTGTAGGCAGCAATACACAAGGTCCAGTCGCCAAAGATACGATACAGATCCTTGAGGAAATGAGCCGCAGCATAACTTGCCTTGACAGGATCGCGACGTTCGTCTATCAAGCTGGTCACCTCCAGGTTGTAGTGCTTAGCGGTGCCTATCATGAACTGCCACAATCCGGCAGCTCCCACACGCGATGTGGCACCTGGGTTCAAGGCACTCTCAATGACAGGCAGGTATTTCAGTTCGAGAGGCACCTGATAGCTCTCCAAAGCCTCCTCGAAGATAGGGTTGTAGAAGTTGGACGCTCCCAGCATTACAGAGACAGAGCGACGCAGACGAGCCGCATAGCGGTCGATGAAACTGCGCACGATGTCGTTGTAGGGCATCTCCACCACTACCGGCAGGCGCGAAAGACGGTCGATATAAGTCTCCTTGTCAAACTCAGGGTTCACGCTCGAAGGGTCGCAGGCCTCATCCGTATTGAGGTAGGTCTTCACGGACCATTCGTTGAGCAGGGAGTCAATTTCACGGTCGGTCATACCCTCGGGCAGGTCGTTCTCGGGCAGGTTGTCGCTCACAATGACATTTATCTCCTCTTCGTCATCTTCATCCTCGTCATCATCCTCGTCATCCTCGTCCTCATCTTCATCGAAGACTTCGGTGTCATTGTCGTTAACCACTATCTGGGCCTTCGCATTGAGGGTCCAAGTCATTGTCGCTAAAATCAGTAATAATATCTTAAATGTATATTTCATAATCAATAGTTTTATTCAGAAAATACCTAAAACGTAAGACTGCATTGAAGGCCAATGGCATGCTGTCCGTATCTGCGTTGCAACTTATTGTCATTGCTAAGCACGGCGGGTTGCCAATGCAGGCTTAAGTCGCGACTGATGTCAAAACTACTCAACTCAGCATCTACATAAGCATCGATGATGGAGAGAAGGTAAACACCGGCAAAGGCAAAGATACTCATATCACGATACTTCCGGAAGTAGTCTTTTCGGTTCTTGAAGATCTTCTTGAAGCGTTCCTCTTGTCCGCTGATGTCATAACGGAAAGGAAGCATCTTCTCATAACTTCTCGTATTAGGATCGTCGTCCATGATGTCGAGATAGGCCTGTGTGTAGTCCTTCAGCATCTGACTGTTCCATGAGAAGGCATAGACACATCCGAGAAAACCTCCATAGAAGATGGGCAACTTCCAGTATTTGTGGTTGTATATCTGTCCACCTCCCGGGAAGACCATTGCCAGCCACATGGAGCGGATAGGGTCAGGAGAAAACGGCTTTGACTTGACCTGTGGCAATGTCACCACCAGCGAGTCGGCCAGCCTGTTCAGTCGGCCTGTATCTGCTGCCTCCTTCAGGTAGAGTGCGTCTTCCTCAAAACGCAGGTTCCAGTCATCCTCGTTGCGCCATACCACTGTGTCGTTGCTGACGGGTTCTACCGGCTGCGATTCACGCACGATAGTGTCGGTCTTTTCAGATGGCACGCCATCATCCGACGACTGTGCCATTGCACCGCACAAACAACTGCACCAACCACACAAAAGTAGCAAGGACCTCTTCACGCTCACAGTCAAGTTATTGCTTCAATTGGTCGAGTAATTCCACGATGCGCAGCAACTCCTCCTCGTTGGCAAACGGGATGCTGATCTTGCCACGACCCTTGTCGCTGCAAGTCAACTGCACCTTCGACTTGAAGTAGGCAGAAAGACTCTCGCGCAGTTCCTCATATTCAGCCGACATCTTGTTGCTTCCGCGAGCCTTCAGCTGCTTGCCGTCGCCCGTCTTTACGGAACCGCCTTCCATCAGTTCCTTCACCATGGCCTCCACCTTGCGCACGCTGAGCCCCTCGTTCTTGGTAGCCTCAAACACCTTCATCTGCAGCTTGGGGTCCTCCAGGGGAATTATGGCACGGGCATGAGCCATGTCAATCTCACGGTTCTTCAATGCCATCTGTATGGTAGCAGGCAATTTTAGCAAGCGCAGATAGTTGGTCACCGTAGCACGGTTTTTGCCCACCTTTTCGCTCAGGCGCTCCTGGGTAAGTCCGTATTGCTCCATCAGATGCTGATAAGCAAGGGCTATCTCCAACGAGTTGAGATCCTCACGCTGGATGTTCTCCACGAGAGCCATCTCCATCATGTTCTCGTCATCTACCGTACGGATGTAGGCAGGGATAGCCGCAAGGCCTGCGAGCTGTGATGCACGCCAGCGGCGCTCACCAGCAATGATGGTATAGGTGCCGTCGCCCATGTCGCGAAGCGTGATGGGCTGAACGATGCCAATCTCCCTGATGCTATCGGCCAGTTCCCTCAAAGCATCTTCATCGAAGTCACGGCGAGGCTGGTTGGGATTGGGCATAATGGCACTAAGTGCAATCTCGTTGATGGACGATGAGCCTTGTGTCTTGACCTCTTCCGTACTGATAAGAGCATCAAGACCACGACCCAATGCCGGATATTTCTTGTGTACAGCCATTTAAATGTATTTTTTTTGGTTTAGAAACTACAGGTTGCCGGTGTTTTACAGATTCCTCATCATAGCAGAGGCAAGTATTCTTTTTCCATCCCTTCGCTCTGCCCTGATGTTTTCATCCTTGACCTTTGCATTTGGCAGAAACCGCTTGCAGCCACATTACATTCGCCATAACGCCTATCAGCGCAAACGTATTTAAGCTTCAGCTGTTACTGCCAGGCCGCAACCCACAATCTTATTCAACTTTCGAATTCTTTGCAATAATCTCGTTTGCCAACTGCAAATGGTTCTTGGTACCGATAGCCTCCGCATCGTAGAGCAGCACGGGCAAGCCATGACTGGGTGCCTCTGAGAGCTTGACGTTACGCTGAATTACGGTATCGAATACCAATTCCTGGAAATGGCGCTTCACCTCATCGTAAATCTGGTTGGCCAAACGCAGACGACTGTCATACATGGTCAGCAGGAAACCTTCAATCTCCAGTTTGGGGTTCAGCTTCGACTTGATAATCTTGATGGTGTTCAGCAGCTTTGAGATTCCCTCCAGGGCAAAATACTCACACTGAACAGGAATGATCACGCTGTCTGAGCAGGTCAGGGCATTGACCGTGATGAGTCCCAACGAGGGAGAGCAGTCAATGAGAATATAGTCATATTCGTCCTTCAACGGTGCAAGCAATTTCGAAATCACTCTCTCACGGTCCTTGATGTTCAGCATCTCAATCTCAGCACCCACCAAATCGATGTGCGACGGGATAATATCAAGTCCTTCAATCTCGGTGGTGTAGATGGCTTCGCGCACATCCACATGGTCGATGATACAGTTGTACAGAGAAACATCGATTTTCTCCGGCTCAACACCCATACCCGACGATGCATTGGCCTGTGGATCGGCATCAACGAGAAGCACCTTCTTTTCGAGAGCTGCAAGCGATGCAGCCAAGTTCATAGAGGTTGTGGTCTTGCCAACACCTCCCTTTTGATTTACAATTGATATGTATTTACCCATTTCGTAGTTATTTACTCGGCAAAGTTAACCATTTTTTGTGTAAAATGCTACATTCAACTCCTTAAAAATGCATAAATTGTTCATAACTCGGCCAAATTGTTCATAACTCAGCCTCCCGCGCACGCGAATTACTATGTACAACAACTTTTTTTCTTTAAACAAACCACGCGTACTGCACAAGGGATATTAGTTTAATGGTTCAACCTTTGATCTGTACTGACCAAGTACGAGCGTATTGGACAAGAAACTCAACCAATGCCCTATGATCCTTCACGCTTCACTCTTGTTTCCTACGTTTGGCTTACGTCTGACTTACGTCAAAACACGTAAGCCAGACGTAAGCCAAATGAGTGAAAGTAAGGTGAACATAAGAGCAAGATAAATGGATAACCAAGGGCTCTGAGGGGTGAGAAATGGAAAAATCAAGGGGAAAATGAAGGTCGGCAGCAGGCAATGAAAATCGTGCCCAGCTCTACAAACACGCTTATTACGCAAAAAACGTGGCGCAAAGTCATAGGTTTTGGCATTTTTTGCGTAACTTTGCAAAAATCAATCTTAGCATGATGGAAGAAAAACTCATATTCATAACCAACGACGATGGCATTCAGGCATTGGGAATACGCACACTGGCTCACCTCATGAGCAGGTTGGGCAAGGTGGTTGTAGTGGCACCCGACTCAGCACGCTCGGGCGCTGGATGCAGCATCAGTTCCACAACTCCTATCGAACTGTGCAAGTGGGAAGGATTTGGAGACCTCGATACCGACCCGCTACTGCCCGCCAAGGGGGAACACGACATTGAGTACTTCACCTGCACGGGAACCCCCGTCGATTGCGTCAAGATTGCCCACGAACAAGTGCTACACGCCACTCCCGACCTTGTGGTGAGTGGCATCAACCATGGCGACAACGCCTCGGTGAGCGTTCACTACTCGGGTACGGTAGGGGCTGTCATAGAAGCCACGCTGAAGGGTTGGTCCTCCATCGCCTTCTCGTTTCAAGGCTTCAAGAAGCGACCGGACTTCAGTCCTTTCTTCGACAGTATTGTAAAGATTGCAGAACATATTCTACAGCATAGGCTACCGCCTTACGAATGCCTGAACGTGAACTTCCCCGAGGTGGAAAAACTGCAGGGAACACGTGTGGCACGCATGGCAAAAGGACTATGGACGGGCGAGTGGTCGTCAGCACATAACCCACACGGAAAGAACATGTTTTGGCTCACAGGAGCATTCAACAACCTCGAACCAGAGCAGACCGATACCGACTGCTGGGCACTCGAGCACGGCTATGCTTCCATCACTCCCATACAGCTCGACATGACGGCATACGACTCACTCGAAATGTTAAGAAAATACCTCAATTCGTAAACCCATAAAAGAAGGATGAAATACTACCTAATTGCCGGCGAAGCCAGTGGTGACTTACACGCATCGCACCTGATGCGCAGCATCAAGAAACAAGACCCAAGAGCTGAATTTCGGTTCTATGGAGGAGACCTCATGCAGGCCGAAGGCGGCACGCTTGTACAGCACTATCGCGACCTGGCTTACATGGGTTTCATACCCGTCTTGCTTCACCTACGCACCATACTTCGTGGCATGAAGCAATGCAAACAGGACATCGTGACATGGAAGCCCGATGCACTCATCCTCATCGACTACCCTGGGTTTAACCTCTCCATTGCCAAGTACATACACACCCATACCAAGATACCCGTACATTACTACATCTCTCCCAAGATATGGGCATGGAAGGAGCGCAGAATCAAGAACATTAAGCGCGACATCGACCACCTCTACTCCATCCTACCCTTCGAGAAGGAGTTCTTCGAGGGCAAGCATGGCTACCCCATACAGTACGTGGGCAACCCCACGCTCGACGAGGTGTCTGCCTACCTTGCCAACCATCCCAAGAACATCAGCGCTTTCTGTGCCGACAACCAACTCACGGAGCAACCCATCATAGCCCTTCTGGCTGGCAGTCGTCAGCAGGAAATCAAAGACAACCTCACCCGTATGATTGAGGCTGCTAAACCCTATACAGAGCAATATCAACTGGTCATTGCCGGTGCGCCAGGCATAGAGCCCTCCTTCTACCAGCAGTTCACTCAGGAACTGCCTGTCCGCATCGTTTACGGACAGACATTCCGCATTCTGCAGCACAGCACGGCAGCCCTCGTCACAAGCGGTACAGCCACCCTGGAAACGGCCTTGTTCAACGTGCCGCAGGTGGTATGCTACTACATGCGGATGGGATGGTTCGTCAGCATGGTTCGTCCGTACTTCCTGAAGATACCCTACATCTCGCTCGTCAACCTCATTGCCAGTCAGGAGGTAGTACCCGAACTGGTAGCCAATGGCATGAACGTGGACAACGTGCGCAAGCATCTTGCCAACATCCTTCCCGGTGCATCAGCACGCGACAAGATGCTGCAAGGGTATAAAACAATGGCCGGGCGCCTCGGTGAACCCGGAGCGCCCGACCATGCGGCAAAACTTATTGTAGAAAGCCTTTGCTCGACTGGAGATTAGAACTCCAAACCGAACTGCAAGGCAATCTTGTTCTTTCTCACATCTGCACCATCAAGGAAGTTGTGCGTATAGCAAACGCCCATGTTCAGCGTAAAGCGGCTGGCCACAGGGAAGCGCACACCAAACGAAGGCTGCAAGTACCAGCAATTGAAGTCCTTACCACTATCACCCAGGCGATAGCCAAACTTACAGTCAATATAAGGACTCACACCTCTATCGGTGAAGTTGATACGAGTTTGTGCAAAGAAGGGGACTGAAACCGACTGAGCCGTTGACTTGGTTCCCTGGTACACATCTATACCAAAACCACCTCCCAAGAAGAAGTTAGGGTTGAACTGGTAGCCATGCGAGTTCTCCAGGTCACAGTTGATCTCGCTCTTACCCTCATTGAAGTTAATGCTGAGGTCAACAATGGCAAAAGCCTTGTAACCAGAATAGCCACCCGGACGGTACTGTGAAAAAGCCGTGATGCTTGTCATAAGCATCATGAGGCAAACCAACATCTTTTTCATATTCTTCTCTTTCTTATTGTTTTATAAGGAATATTTCACCAATTATGTTTTCAAGTGCTTAGCCAGAATCATTTATTTATCCTGGCTAAGTCACGTTTCTCAAAGGCTTGCATAAACAAAGCAAGTTTGACCCTTTTAGACGAAGCGTCTTTTTTATGAAATCTGACTTCCACCCTTTACAGGACGCTCTACGGCACTCACAGCCACAGTACCATCCCAGTCGGTAGCCGAGAGTATCATACCCTCGCTGACAAGTCCGTTCTTGAACTGACGGGGAGCCAGGTTGGCAATGAAGAGTACCTGCTTGCCAACAAGCTGCTCGGGCTCATACCACTCATGAATGCCGCTGATGATGGTGCGACCCTTGGGAGTACCATCGTCAAGCTTGAACTTGAGTAGCTTCTTCATCTTGGGCACAGCCTCGCACTCCAACACAGTACCTACACGGATATCCATCTTCTGGAAGTCTTCAAAAGCTACGGTATCCTTTACGGGAGCTGCCTCATAGTTGGCCTCGGCATTGGCCTTGACGGTAGCCTCCAGCTTGTCAATCTGGAACTGTATCACATCGTCCTCAATCTTCGAGAAGAGAAGACTGGGCTTGTTCAACTGCTTGCCACTGGGCAGGAGGTCGGTCTTACCCAACTGTTCCCACTCGAAGGTTTCCATATCGAGCATCTGACGCAACTTAGCGCTTGAGAAGGGCAGGAAGGGTTCGAAGGCAATGGCCAGGTTGGCAGTAAGCTGCAAAGACACGTAGATGACGGTCTTCACACGCTCAGGATCGGTCTTGATAACCTTCCAGGGCTCCTCATCGGCAATATACTTGTTACCAATACGGGCCAGGTTCATAGCTTCCTTCTGCGCCTCACGGAACTTGAAGCCTTCGAGCAACTGTTCCACGCGTTCCTTAGTTACGGCAAACTCTGACAAAGTAGCCTTGTCTGTCTCGGTCAGTTCACCGGGCGTAGGAACAACACCATCATAATATTTCTGGGTAAGCTGAAGGGCACGGTTCACGAAGTTGCCATACACAGCCACCAGCTCGTTGTTGCAGCGAGCCTGGAAGTCTGCCCAGGTAAAGTCATTGTCCTTCGTCTCGGGTGCATTGGCAGTAAGCACATAGCGCAACTCATCCTGACGATTGGGGAGTTCCTCAAGATACTCATTCAACCACACTGCATAGTTCTTTGAGGTAGAAATCTTGTTGCCTTCAAGGTTCAGGAACTCATTTGAAGGTACATTGTCAGGCATGATGTAGCCACCGTGAGCCTTCATCATGGTGGGGAAGATAAGGCAGTGGAACACGATGTTGTCCTTACCGATGAAATGAACCAGGCGAGTATCATCATCTTGCCACCACTGTTGCCAAGTACCCCATTTCTCGGGCTCCTTGTCACAGAGTTCCTTGGTGTTGCTGATGTAACCGATAGGAGCATCAAACCATACATAAAGCACCTTACCCTCAGCACCCTCTACAGGAACGGGAATACCCCAGTCGAGGTCGCGAGTCATGGCACGAGGTTGAAGATCCATGTCGAGCCAGCTCTTACACTGGCCGTACACATTGGAACGCCACTCTTTATGGCCTTCAAGAATCCACTCTTTCAACCATTCCTGGTGGTCGCCAAGAGGCAGATACCAGTTCTTGGTATCGCGCAACTCAAGGGGATTACCGGGATTATTCTTGTTGGTAGGATTGATAAGTTCCTGGGGTGAAAGCGTGGCACCACACTTTTCACACTGGTCGCCGTATGCACCCTCAGCACCGCAACGGGGACAAGTGCCCACAATGTTACGGTCGGTAAGGAACTCACCTGTAACAGCATCACAATATTGCTTCTCTACCTTCTCCACCAACTTACCGTCATCATAAAGCTTGCGGAAGAAATCTGCAGCAAACTTATGATGTATGTCGCTGGTAGTACGACTGTAGATGTCGAAAGAGATACCGAAGTCCTCAAACGACTTTTTGATGATTCCGTGATAACGATCCACTACGTCTTGCACGGTAATGCCTTCTTTCTTGGCACGGATGGTAACGGGTACACCATGCTCGTCCGAACCACCAATAAAAATGACATCGCGCTTCTTCAGACGAAGGTAGCGCACATAAATATCAGCAGGCACATAAACGCCAGCCAAGTGTCCAATATGCACAGGACCATTGGCATAAGGAAGTGCCGAAGTAACGGTTGTTCTTTTAAATTCTTTCATATAATAATAAAATAAAAGACTATTCCCCTACCCTCCAAAAGGAGGGGGCTGCAACGCTTGTGAGGGGACAACATGCAGCACTATTTAATTATTATTCCAATATTTCTCTGTTTTTACATCATCTGTAACGAGTGCAGATAGATGACCGATGCGGGGATGGCCAGCAACGAACTGTCAAAACGGTCGAGCATGCCACCATGTCCTGGCAGTATGTTACCGCTGTCCTTGATGCCCAGGGTACGCTTTAAGAGGCTCTCCACCAAGTCGCCCCAAGTGCCAAAGACCACCACGGTAAGACCAAGACCCATCCATTGCAGAAGAGTGAGAGTGGTCTGTCCCTGGCTGTTCTCCCACTGGTAGATAAGCGCTGCTACCACGATGGTAAGCAAACCACCACCGATGCTACCTATCCAAGACTTCTTGGGTGAGATGCGAGGGAATAGTTTGTAGGGTATGTAGCGCGACAATCCCCAACCAGTGAGATAAGCACCCGTATCGTTGGTCCAAAGGAAGAAGAAGATGCTGAGAGGCAATATCCACTGGTAGCTGACCACCATAGGATGAGCGGCATCTGCCGTGAATCCCAGCACATTGATTAGCGAGAAGGGCAAGGCCACATAGAGTTGTGCCATGAGCGTGTAGGCCCAGTTGTGAATGGGGTTAGGACGCTGCAGGTAGAGTTCAGCCACCAAGAGGTAGATGATACTGCCAAGGAAAGGCAGGAAGATGGCGGCATCGCACTGGCTGGCACAATACTGATAGAAGGCACCGAAGAGCAGTACACCCGACAGCGAGGTGAGGAACGTATTGACGTGTACTCCCTCCTGCTGGTTTACAATCTGACAGAACTCGCGTACGGCGAGGAAGGTGATGATGGCAAAGAGTGCTGCCATACTCTTGTCGCTATAGACAATACCCCCAACCAATGCGCAGACAAAGAATACTGCCGTAATGGTACGTATAATAAAATTCTTCATAACTCTCGTTTATCCTTTTGACTCGTCGTTATCAAATTGACTTGCCGTCTCACTATCATCAGATTGGCTTACCAACTCATTATCGCTTTGAGGCAACTGCTCGTTAGCCTCCAGCAGTTCCTCGGTGCGGCTCACCCAAGGACGCTTGCCGAAGATGCGTTCTACATCTTCTGCATAGATGACCTCATGGTCAACCAGCAACTGAGTCAGCTCGGCATGACCTTCCTTCTTCTCCAACAACAGGCGTTTTGCACGCTCATACTGTTCGGCTATCATTGCCTTGCACTCTTCGTCAATCAGTCGGGCAGTCTCCTCTGAGTAAGGACGTTGGAAACTGTATTCCTGATTATTATAGTAGCACAGGTTAGCCAACTTGTCGCTCATACCCATGAAGGCAATCATAGAATATGCCTGCTTGGTGACACGCTCCAAGTCGTTCATGGCACCACTTGAGATGTGACCAGTAAAAATTTCCTCGGCAGCACGACCACCCAACAAAGAGCACATCTCGTCGAGCATCTGCTCCTTGGTGGTAATCTGACGTTCTTCAGGCAAGTACCATGCAGCACCTAAGGCACGACCACGAGGTACGATAGTGACTTTGACAAGAGGATTAGCATACTGCAAGTTCCAAGAGATGGTGGCATGACCAGCCTCATGAAGGGCTATGGTACGCTTCTCTTCAGCAGTCATCACCTTGGTCTTCTTCTCCAAACCACCAATGATGCGATCCACAGCAGCGATGAAGTCGTCCTTGCTGACAAACTTTTTGTCGTGGCGGGCAGCTATCAAGGCTGCCTCATTACATACATTGGCAATATCGGCACCGCTGAAACCGGGTGTCTGACGAGAAAGGAAGTCAATATCGAGAGTATCGTCTGTCTTGACGTTCTTCAGGTGAACCTGGAAGATGGCCTTACGCTCGCTCAAGTCGGGCAGGTCAACGTGAATCTGACGGTCGAAACGTCCTGCACGCAACAATGCCTTGTCCAGAATGTCGGCACGGTTGGTAGCAGCCAGTATGATGACACCACTGTTGGTACCAAAGCCATCCATCTCGGTGAGCAACTGGTTCAAGGTATTCTCACGCTCATCATTACCCCCCATTGAGGGATTCTTGCCACGGGCACGACCGATGGCATCAATCTCGTCGATGAAGATGATACAAGGGCTCTTCTCCTTAGCCTGACGGAACAAATCGCGCACACGACTGGCACCTACACCCACAAACATCTCTACAAAGTCAGAACCCGACATAGAGAAGAAGGGCACGTCAGCCTCACCTGCCACAGCTTTGGCAAGAAGGGTCTTACCCGTTCCCGGAGGACCTACCAAAAGTGCACCTTTGGGTATCTTACCTCCCAGTTCGGTAAACTTCTTGGGGTTCTTCAGGAACTCCACAATCTCCTGCACCTCTTGCTTGGCACCCTGCTGTCCGGCTACATCCTGGAAGGTTACCTTAGGACCGGTCTTCTTGTCCACCAGCTTGGCCTTGCTCTTGCCCACGCTGAAGATGCCGCCACCGCCACCACCGCCGCCTACGCGACGCATGATGAACATCCAGAAGATGATGAGACCAATGAAGGGCAGGAACTGCCACAACAGGTTAGTCAGCGTATTGTTTGACTGCTCATACTCCACCTTCACCTTGCCATGATGAGCCAGGTAGGTTGAGTCGCTGTTCAACTTGTCGATGTAGGGTTGGATACCCTCATCGGGACAAAGCACATCGAGGTAAGCATCATGATTGGGATCGACATTGCGATGGAAGATGTCGCGTTCATGCCCTTTCGCCACAAACATCTTGAGCTTACCTTCACGCTGGTTTATCAGCACTCTACTGCACCATCCACTATCCACATACTCCTGAAACTCGCTGTAGGTAGCTTCTTTGGCAGTACCGCCAAAGTCCTTACCTTCGCCAGTAAAGAAGAGATAGCCCAATACTGCGGCCACTACCAAGTATATCCACGACAAACTGAATCGTGGCTTCTTATTCTGATTATTGCTATTTTCGTTCATCTTGATTAATACATAATCTGCAATTCATAATCTCACTTTTCAAAATCACAACATTTCATTGGTTTGGCAAGGTAACATAGTATCAGTTACCCAAACAAGGGAGTGTTTTACGACGACATGTTCGGCATCTACACCGAACCCTATTTCCTATCCATTGCAAAACCTGATTGTGAATTATGAATTGTGAACTATTCTATATCCTCCAGTTCGGTCAGCATGGCGTCTGCCCACAGGTGCTCCAGGTCATAAAACTCACGTTCCTCGGGAAGGAACACGTGCACCATCACGTCGCCGTAATCCATGGCAACCCATACAGAGTGCTGCGTGCCTACTACCGAGGCGGGATGACCACCACCCGACTTGCGCACCACATCATCGACACTATGCGCCAACGCATGTACCTGACTGGGCGAGTTACCAGTGCACAACACAAAGTATTTGCAGACGGTTTCCTCTATCTCCGTAAGATTAACGGTAGTTATACGATGGCCTTTTTTTTCTTGCAGACCCTCAACTATTTTATCTACTAACTGTTCGGTTCCTAACATTCTATCTATTTCACATTATTTATAAAACGTACAAAGATACAATATTTACTTTGCTCGCTGAAATTTATCCCCCAAAATATGGCAAGATTAACCTTTTTTTTACTTTTTATGGCAAAAAAAACGCAAAAAGATTTGCAGATAACAAAAAATGTCGTACCTTTGCACCCGAAAACGAGAACAAAGAGGTTCTCAATTCAAAAATTGGGCTATGGTGTAATGGTAACACTGCAGATTCTGGTCCTGCCTTTCCTGGTTCGAGTCCGGGTAGCCCAACAAAAGCTCTCAACTGCAAGGTTGAGAGTTTTTTTGTATTCACACCTCTTCTGTAATCTCCATCGTTTAGAGTACTGAGCCCGAAAAGAGAGGCTCAATCAGAAAAGTCGGTTGCATTTTTCCCTTTTCTATGATGTTTATTCAGATAAAAGAGGTCTGTCCGAAAAGGTTATATAGAAAACAAAGACGCCACATCACTTGTTCGTGACATGGCGCCTCTCTACATAATATTAAATACCTTTTGAATTGAAATCACCACTCGTTGTCCCAAATAGACCCCTTGGAAGGTGTTGAAGACGAATTGCCAAAGAAAACTGACTCACCCTTTACGTCCTGGATATCGCCCTCTTCCTCGCTGATGTCTCCAACCGATTGTGTCAACAAAACCACATCATCAAGGTCTAAATCCACAATCGTATTCTGAGGTTCTATGTATTTACGCATTGTTATATTCATTTACTTTACCAATACTTTCTTTCCATTCATAATATACAGACCCTTTTGAGCCTTATTCACACGTTGTCCCGACAAATTGTAAATGACATCATCAGTTTTCGACTCGCCGAAAGCGTCAACCACCTTTGTTTCACCAGTTTCCTCGTCATTGAATATGAAGGTATATTCCTTTACGCCACTCATCGAACCATTGCCTGCCACGTCTTTCAGCTCAAATCGAGCCTTGAATCCCTGAAGTTTGGTACCTACAAAGTAAAGCCATGTGCCATTCTGCAAAGTATAGGTGTGAGTATCTACCGCTTTCCTTTCAATAACCGCATCATAGGTTGCATGATCGGCACTCTTCATAAAGCTGACGGTATAATAACCACCCTTCAGATCATTACTACCGGAAGCTACAGACGTATATTCGGCACCATCTGTTCTGAGTTTAGCAATCACCGTAACAGTTTGTCCTTGAGCCCTTGCCTCTTCCGATTCAATCAAGACGGGAGTGTTTTTAGGAATTCTTCCGTCAGATAATTTGGTAAATGTGATTCGCGCCTCCTCTTCATTTACTTTGGCAATATACGCATTACCATTCTGCAATTGTGCATCAATAGGGCAATAGAAGGTAGAGTAACCAGTCTTCTTCACGCTGATGGGCAATTCGTTCATCTTAGTAAGGA
>JAKSLO010000048.1 GCA_024401185.1 Bacteroidaceae bacterium
AAAGGCGTGAAGACGCAAAAAAAAGAAAGGGTACACTCACGTGCACCCTTCCCCAATAACAACTTTTTGATAACGGTTAGCACTATCTCATTTTGAAAAACAAGCTGAGTGCGTGCTAAACCGTTAATACTTATTATGAAGTTTCTTTTATCTACTTTACTAAAACCTTGCTGACAACCACGTTGCCCTTGCTGTCGGTAGTCTTGATGATGTTGATACCCTTGACAGGCTTAGCCATCTCTACACCGTTAACAGAGTAGAACTTGGTGCTGACAGCGTTACCGCTGAGAGCAGCAATGGCTGTGCTGATCTCCTTAGGCTCCTGGGTACCTACGTACTCAAGGCTCCAGTCATCAAACATCAAAGAGTCCCAAGAAGGAGCGAAGGTTGTCTTGCTCAAACCGAAGGTAACCTGCTTCTGGCCTTCCTCAACCTTGAAGACAAGCATGTTCTGATACATACCCTCGTCGAAGCAAGCACGTGATGAAGGCATATTGCCAGGGAAGTAATAGGTAACGCCGTCAATCTCTACCTCGCTGATGTTCTGGCCTTCCTCATCGGGAATTACGTTGTCCTCCTCAGTCATCTTGCCGTCAAGCACATCGTGAAGCTTGGTCTTGTAATCGCCAGCATAGAGAACTGCCTCTGAGATAGGATTGTTAACATAGTCGTTACCATAGCCCTGACGGTTGTAACCCACTACGCGAAGCTTGTAGTAACCGGGAGCCAAGCCCTTGATGGTCTGATTGATCTCAACGCCAGTACTCCAGTTTACGTTGAAGTACTCTGCACAGTTCTCGTTACAGTTGGGCACGTCGCCATCCCATCCGAATGCGTTGTACTCGTTGCCATCATAATACTCAGCTGCGAAGTCGCACTCGTAAGAGGGGTTAACGATAACTGCGGTAATGTCGAAGGGCTTCTCCTCAGAAGCGGTAGCCAAACCGTCTGCCATTACCATCTGAGTGAACTTGGTGTCCATCTCGTCGGCGATGGTTTCGACAGCGTCGTCGTCAGCGATGGTGTTGTCCAGAAGAGCCTTTGCCACGGTAATCAGATAGTCGTCATAGTCGTTCTTTGTGCTCGACTTAACCTCCGCCATACGATACGCTGCGATGAAGGTGAGCTTGTCGTTCAGCTTCTTGGTAAGAGCCAGAGTGGTCTTTGCCTCAGCGATAGCATTCTTCAGCACGTCGATAGAAGCGATGCAACCATCGGCATCGTTATTCTTGATGGCGGTATTAGCCTTTGTCTTGGCAGCCTCTACGTCCTTCACCAACTTAGCGGTAGCCACAACCCCGTCGGCCATTAGCTCATCCAACTCATCGATGAGCTTCTGCAAGCCGTCAGCATAGTCCTTGGCGCTGTTGCCATGGTAGAACAAGGTGAAGTTGTCGAACAAGCACCAGTCACCATTGTCTGATGACTTCACACCGATAGTCAGGTCGGTTGCCTCTGCATCGAGCAAGTAGAACTCAAGTGTGTTGGTGTAAAGGGGAGTACCCTCCTCGTCAACAGCGTCGAACCACTGGCGTGCACCCTCCATACTGTTGGGATAATATACACCAGCATTCTGATCGTATGAGTCGCTGGGATAAGCGCCATTGCCCTCACCTGCAAAATAACCGGTCTCGTTGGCGAAGTCTCTTACATTATAAAGAAGTACCTCGTTCTCGTTAGCATACAAAACTGCATTAACGGTGCTGCGACGCTGGTAGCCCTGAACGGTCAGGGTGTAACGGCCCTTAGGCATAGCCTTCAAGGTCTGGCGTACGTTGAAGCTCTTCTGGAAGTACTCAATCTCACTAAAGCTGTAACCAGGAGTTACCTTGTTACCATTGAACTCGTAATCCCAGCCGTCATAGTTCTCATCGAAGTTGGGGTTAACAAGCATAGCGGTCAGATCTGAGTTGGGCTTGATAGAAGCGTTCAGATAGTTTGCAATCATAGTAGCAATCTTATCCTTGGCAGCAGCCACCTCAGCGGGAGTCTTGTACACGCGGTTAATCCAATTGTTACGCAATACAGCCTCCTGTTCCTCGATCATGCCAATAATGGTCTCGTCGCCATCCAGAGAAGCTTTACGCTCGGTGGTGTAGCCGAACAACTCATAGAGTGCATTGTAGGCATTGTACAGAGCCACGATAGAATCAGACTCTTCCTTGCCTGCTGCAGCATCCTCGATGACCTGTGAGATCTCGTCAGCAATAGCGCTGCAGGTACTCTCCATCTGACCATCCTCAACGTCGTAGTCGAGAAGTGCGCCTGAAAGGCTGTTGAACTTGTTCTCGGCATTACGCATGGCAGCATAGTCAGCCTGTGAGCCCGACAGAGCAGCCACAGCCTCGTTCAACTTGTTCATAGCGTCAGCATACTCCTCATCGGTAGCACCAGCCTTAGCCATCACAGCCTCGGCAGCCTGCAAGGTTGTAACATAGCCGTCCTTCACAGAAGCCTTAGCCTCCAAAAGGTCGAATTCATCCTCGGGGAACTTGCTATAGGCAGCCTTGATGGCATTCTGCAACTGCAAACCGGCAGCGCTCAAAGTAGTCTTACCGATGCTGTAGAGCTTGAAGTTATCCACAGCCACCCAGTTGGCATTGGTAGAAGCATCAATGTGGAAACCAACCTCGGTGAGGGTCTTGCCATCGCTCATGAACTCAATGACATAGTGCTTGGGTGAGTTGTTGGCAGTAGCCACAGCCACCTCATACTTGGTTGCGTTGTTCACATACAGGGTTACACCGCTTGCCACCACGCTACCATCGCTCTGCTGGCAGGCAATAGCATCTGCCTCAAGACGATAGAGACCTTCGGGAAGACTAACACGCTGGAAAATGCCATACTCCTTGCCCAGAACGCTACCAGCATTTATCCACTTCTCGCAGAAGCTGGTCAACTCAGATACCTTCTCTACAGGCTCACCTGCCTCATAAGAGATGTAAGACGCACCGCTATAGGGAGTACCATTGGGATCGTGGCTCATGCCACCGATGTTCTCCCAACCATTCACGTCGTCATCGAAGGTGGGGTTCTGCAGCAGGCTCTCAGTAAGATCGAGGGGATCTTCGGGAGAGGGGTCATAGCCACCGCCTTGCATCTGGGCCTCCAGCAAAGCTGCCTTGAGCTTGTTCAAAGCCTCGGTCAACTCATCCACGGTAGCCTCAGAATTGTTATAGAGTGCGGTGTACTCAGTCAGGTCGATTGAGGGGAAGTCCTCTGCCTCGTACAATACTTCATACATCTGGCAACGGATGTTATACACGCTTACCATGTCAGAAGGCACGAATGTCCAAACCACATTGGCACCATCTTCAGGATTGGCATTGCAGATAACGTCCCATGTCTCGCCATTGGTACCCATGAAGGTACCTTCTTCCTCCAGTTCGGCAAAGCCGGTCAGAGCCAAGGTGTAGCCACCGTCTGTCTCGGTGATGTTCCACTTACGGCCACCCTGGCCTTCCCAACCCATATCCACGAACATGTAGGGATGGTCGCCACCAGTGGGGGCAAAGGTGTATTTGCCAGCATGTGCACCGCTGGCAGTCCTAATGCTCCAAGAGCCGTCCGACTGCTCCTCGAGCTTAAAGGTAAGAGCCTTTGAAAGGTCTTCGGTAAGGATGGCTGATGTAGCCCAGGCGGCACTGATTCTACCGCTGGTCATCGCAGCACCCTCACCCACATTATAAATAATAACCTCAGCGCCATTGGTGGGGGCAATACCTGTCTCGAATGGATCGGCAGGCAACTCCCATTTACCATCGGCTGTTGCGGTACTCACCCCAGCAAATGTCATAGCTGCAGTAAGCGCATAGTGTAGAGCTTTGTTTCTCATACAAAATTAGTTTGGTTAAATAATTTGGATTAATTATATTTTGGTTAATTTTACATTTTGATCTAGATTCTACTGTGCGGTTTTTGCAATCCACAAGTTTTGATCGGTACTAGTTTCAACTCTGCAAAGTTAATAAACTTTTTTTAAAAAAAGCAACATTTTTCTTCACAAAATGCAATTTCGCAAACATTTTATGTCAAAAACGCCTTATCTGGGTTACAAAACACGCCTTTCACGGGGTTAGAGCGGCTTGCACCCGAGGTTCTCCCGAGGATCCTACACAAATGCGTGGAGAATCGTGGAGGAACTACGGGGGAATGTCGGGAGAAAGTCGGGGGGAGAATACAAGGTTCCTCGCGACGAAGCAAATGTTTCCTCGCGATGTTGCAATGGACAAGCACATCATTATTTCAACATCACTCTTATTCTCCCACGGGGTTAGGGGGGCTACTTCTTTGCAGCGATCTGCCCATTTTTCTGGCCATTTCGATGCAAATATCCGCATTTTCTTCCACAAAACGTACCTCAAATATAATTATAGACAATTATGTGGCATTTCATTTGGATATTTTAACATTTATGTATAAATTTGCAGAGAAATACGAAAACTAACAACTCAACCCCAAGACTGGAAATATCAGTAAACCAAAATAAACTTAAAACTATACTTAAAAATGAAGAAACTATTCACAGCCTTGATGCTTGCGCTTGCCACCATGACAGTCCATGCCATCGACCACAAAGGCATTGCGACAAACAAACTCGTTCAAGGCAACTTCACGCTTATCGAGAACGGTAAGCCAACACCTATTTTCTACAGTCAGGATGACGACAAAGGCGTGATTCGCGCCATCGAAAACCTGCGCACCGACTTCTCGCTGGTGTGCGGCAACAAACCCGAGACCCTTACTTCGGCCGACAAGAAGGCTACTGCCATACTGGTGGGCACGATGGACAGTCCTGCCATCAAGGACTTGGTCAAGAAGAAACTCATCAACGTAAACGAGCTGAAGGGAAAGCGTGAGAAATACATTATGACTACCCTCGCCCACCCCACTCCCAACATCGACGAGGCTCTCGTCATTGTGGGTAGCGACAAGCGAGGCACCATCTATGGCGTGTACGAGCTGTCTGAGCAGATTGGCGTGTCGCCCTGGTACTACTGGGCAGACGCTCCCGTGCAGCGCCAGCAGAATGTATCAATACAGAAAGGCAGCTATACGGCAGGAGAGCCTGCTGTGACCTACCGAGGCATCTTCCTCAACGATGAGGCTCCTTGCCTCACCACATGGGTGAAGAACACCTTCAAGACAGATTTCGGCGGTCGCGCATTCTACGAGCATGTGTTCGAACTGCTGCTCCGTCTGCGTGCCAACTTCATGTGGCCTGCCATGTGGGGATGGGCATTCTATGCCGACGACCCACAGAACAGCGACCTCGCCAACGAGATGGGCATCATCATGGGTACCAGTCACCACGAACCCATGGCACGCAACCACCAGGAGTATGTGCGCAACCGCAACCAGTACGGCGCATGGGACTATACCACCAACAAGGAAGGACTTGACCGCTTCTTCCGCGAGGGTATGAAGCGCGCCAAGAACACCGAGGACCTCATCACCATCGGTATGCGTGGCGACGGCGATGCTGCCATGGGTGTGAAGGAGGGCGATGCCAACCAGACGGAATACATCAAGAACAGCATCTCGCTGCTCGAGAACATCATCAACAACCAGCGTCGCATCATCAAGGAGGAGACAGGACGACCCGCCAAGGAGCGTCCACAGGTGTGGGCTCTCTACAAGGAGGTGCAGACCTACTATGACATGGGCCTGAAAGTGCCCGACGACGTGACCATACTCATCTCGGACGACAACTGGGGCGATGTGCGCCATCTGCCCAATGCCGAGGAGCGCAAGCGCAGCGGTGGCTGGGGTATGTACTACCACGTGGACTATGTGGGTGCTCCCCGCAACAGCAAGTGGCTGAACGTCACACCCATACAGAACCTCTGGGAGCAGATGAGCCTTACCTACCAGTATGGCGTGGACAAGCTGTGGGTGCTCAACGTGGGCGACCTCAAGCCTATGGAATACCCCATCACACTCTTCCTCAACATGGCATGGAACCCCACACGCTACACAGCCGAGAACCTGCTGGATCACCCCAAGGAGTTCTGCATGCAGCAGTTTGGCGACCTCTACCAGGACGAGGATGCCATGGTAAACCAGCAGGCCAAGGAGGCAGCACGCATACTGAACCTCTACAGCAAATACAACGGACGTGTGACTGCCGAGATGCTCGACCGCAACACCTACAACCTGCAGTCGGGTGAATGGACCAAGGTGGTCATGGAATACAAGAGTCTTGAGGCCGACGCACTTAGACTCTTCAACGAACTGCCCAAGGAGAAGCACGATGCCTACCAGCAGCTCATCCTCTTCCCCGTACAGGCTATGTGCAACATCTACGAGATGTACTACGCCCAGGCACAGAACCACCAGGCATACCAGCAACGCCGTCAGGAGGCCAACTACTGGGCCGAGGAGTGCGAGCGCTGCTTCCACCGCGACTCTGTGCTCTGTGCACGCTACAACAAGAACATCGCCAACGGCAAGTGGGACGGTATGATGATTCAGAAGCACATCGGCTACACCAGCTGGAACGACAACTTCCCCCGCGAGATAATGCCCAACGTGTATCGCCTCAAGGACGATGAGGTATGCCGCGACAGCTATGTGTTTGCCCCCGAGAGCCTGAAGAACAAGGAGGGTTACCTCTCTATCGACGCAGAACATTACTACAGCGCCCAGGCACAGGACGATGCCCAGTGGACCGTCATCCCCAATATGGGTCGCTCGCTCAGTGCCATCTCGCTGCAACCCTACAACGTGCGTCCCAACGGTGCCTCGCTGACATACGCTTTCAAGTTGCCCGAAGGCGTGAACGAGGTCAACGTGCATGTAGTGACCAAGAGTACCCTGGCGTTTGAGCGTTCAGAGGGTCACCGCTACACCGTAGGCTTCAAGGGTGCCGACAAGAAGGAAATCAACTACAACGGCGACATGAACGAGGAGCCTCAGAACATCCATCGCACCTACTATCCCGTAGTAGCACGTCGCGTTGTGGAGAAGACGGTAGTGCTTCCCGTCAAGAAGGACGAGGATGGCAACTGCTACCTAGAAATCACACCCCTCGACCCAGCCGTGGTATTTGAGGAACTGATCATCGACTACGGTGGCTACAAGTCACAGTATCTGTTTGGCACCGAGGCAGGAGCAGAGGCCATCAAGAACCCCTTGCAGCTACCCCGTCCACAAAGACAGTTCAGACCAAGACAGTAATCGAAAACAGAGAGCATCGAAACCCCGATGCATCGAATTATCGAAACCCCGAAGCATCGAAACCCCGAAGCATCGAATTATCGATCCCTCGAAGCATCGAAACCTCGAGCCATCGATCCCTCGCTCTCTCCCCCCTCGAAAAAACAAAAAACTCAACAACAAAAATAATGAAATACACAGAATTAGGAAAAACAGGCATGAAGGTATCGAATGTTGCCTTGGGTGCCTCTTCACTGGGTGGCGTGTTCCACTCCCTGAAGGAAGAAACCGGTATTAAGGCTGTCCACACCGCCGTGGACAACGGAATCAACCTCATCGACGTATCACCCTACTATGGCCACTACAAGGCTGAGCAGGTGCTGGGCAAGGCTCTCAAGGAGATAGAGCGTAACCGCTACTACCTCAGCACCAAGGTGGGACGCTACGGCAAGGATGGCAAGAACACATGGGACTATAGCGGTGAGCGTGCCCGACAGAGTGTGTATGAGAGCATGGAGCGACTCAACATCGACCACATCGACCTCATCAACGTGCACGACATAGAGTTTGCCGACCTCGAGCAGGTCATCAACGAGACCTTGCCTGCCCTCGTGGCACTACGCGAAGAGGGCGTGGTAAGCCATGTGGGCATCACCAACCTCACCCTTCGTCACTTCAAGTATGTCATCGACCACGTGCCTGCCGGTACCGTGGAGAGCGTATTGAGCTTCTGCCACTATACCCTCAACGATGATGCGCTGGCCGACTACCTCGACTACTTCGAGGAGCGTGGCATCGGCGTCATCAACGCCTCTCCCTACAGCATGGGCCTGCTCACCCAGCGTGGTGCACCCGATTGGCATCCCGCACCTGCTGCCCTGCAACGTCTGGCTCGCAAGGCTGTGGACTTCTGCAACAACCGTGGCGTGGAGATTGAGAAGCTTGCCATGCAGTTCAGCTGTGCCAACGAGCGCATTGCCAGCACGCTCTTCAGCACCACCAATCCCGACAACGTGCTCAAGACCATTGCATACGCCAACGAGCCCATGGACGAGGAGTTGGTGGCCGAGGTAAAGAAGATTCTGGAACCTGGCTATCGTGACACCTGGGTTAATTCATAAGGCACCATGACCATCATCGACGCACATTCTCACCTCTGGCTTCATCAGGACACCGAGGTGGGTGGAAAGAAGATAAAGACGCTGAAAAACGGACGCAGCATCTTCATGGACGAGGAGGTACAGATGATTCCCCCCTTCATGATTGATGGTGTGAACTCTGCCGAGGTATTCCTCTCCAACATGGACTATGCGCAGGTCAATGCTGCCGTAGTGGTGCAGGAAATCATCGACGGACAGCAAAACGACTACCTGCTCGACGTACAAAAGCGCTACCCCAACCGCTTCTTCACAATGGGCATGCCCGACATGAAGCAGCTGAGCCAGGGCGCAGAGGGACAGGCACAGTTTCTGGAGGAGACACGCCAACTGCTTGACCGTGGCTTCCGTGGCATTGCCATTCCCGGCCATCGCCTCACGGAGTCGGTCAAGACGCTCATCCCCATGTGCAAACTGCTGGAGGAGCGTGGCATCATCCTGGACATGTGCCTCGATGACAATGCACACCAGATAGCCGAGATGGCAGAGGTCATACAGGAATGTCCTAACCTGAAAGTGGCCATCGGACACTTTGGCATGGTGACAACCCCCACCTGGAAGAACCAGATTCTGCTGGCTCGCGAGAGCAAGCACGTCACCATAGAGTCGGGCGGCATCACATGGCTCTACAACAGCGAGTTCTACCCCTATCCCAGTGCCATACGCAGCATCAAGGAGGCTGCCGACATGGTAGGCATGGATCGTCTGATGTGGGGTTCCGACTATCCCCGTACCATCACAGCCATCACCTATAAGATGAGCTACGACTTTGTGAGCAAGAGTCAGGAACTCACCGACCAGGAGAAGGTGCTCTTCCTGGGCGAGAATGCACGCAAGTTCTATGGCTTCAAGGATCTGGTGGAATTACCTTATATAAAAAATATGTCAGAATAAAAATAAAAAAAAAATGAAAGCTATACAAATACCCGAACTTCAAAAGATAGAAGTCATCGACCTCAATTCGCCTGCAGCTCCTGCTGCCGACGAGGTTCTTATCCGCATGCAGTATGTTGGTTTCTGCGGTTCCGACCTCAACACCTTCCTGGGCCGCAATGGCATGGCCAAGGAGAACGTCATCCCCGGTCATGAGGTGGGTGCCGTCATCGAGGCTGTGGGTGCCAATGTGCCCGACACCTTGCGCCCCGGCATGATTGTCACCGTGAACCCCTACACCAACTGTGGCCACTGTGCCTCATGCCGCAACGGTCGCGTAAACGCTTGCCAGCACAACGAGACACTGGGTGTGCAGCGCGATGGTGCCATGCGCGAGCTGATGGCATTGCCCTGGCAGAAGATTATCCCTGCCGAGGGACTCGACACCAAGACCTGTGCGCTGATAGAGCCTATGAGCGTGGGATTCCATGCCGTTGACCGTGCACAGGTGCAGGACATTGACAAGGTGATGGTGATTGGCTGTGGTATGGTAGGCCTGGGTGCCGTGGTACGCGCTGCCCTGCGTGGTGCCATCGTCATTGCTGCCGACATCGACGACGAGAAGCTGGCTCTGGCTAAGCAGTTGGGTGCCACCTACGCCATCAACACCAAGACCGAGGATGCTCACCAGCGCCTGACAGAGCTGACCGAGGGACTGGGTCCCGACGTCATCGTGGAGGCTGTGGGTAGCGTGCCCACCTACCAGATGGCTGTCAACGAGATTGCATTCACCGGTCGCATCGCCTGCATCGGCTATGCCAAGCAGGATGCCTTGCTCCCCACCCGCCTCTTCGTGCAGAAGGAGCTCGACGTACGCGGCTCGCGCAACGCCATGCCCAGCGACTTCCGTGCCGTCATCCACTACCTGCAGCAGAGCAACTGTCCCACCGACCAGCTCATCTCAAAGGTCATCAAGCCCGAGGAGAGTCAGCAGACCATGGAATACTGGTCGCAGAACCCCGGCAAGGTATTCCGTATTTTGGTTGATTTTACCAAGTAAGACTTATGGAGAAGATTATACAATTTGGAGAAGGCAACTTCCTGCGTGCCTTCGCTGACTGGATGATGGAAAAGGACAGCGTGGTGGTAGTAAAGCCACGTCCTGGCAAGGGTTTGGAGAACCTCATCAGCCAACAATGCCGTTACTTCGTTTGCGTACAGGGCATGAAGGACGGTCAGGTAATCGATAACATCGAGAAGATGGAGAGCATCTCGCGCGCCTTCAACCCCTACGAGGCATACGACGAGTACCTGCGCCTGGCAGAGCAGGAGAGCATCCGCTTCGTCATCAGCAATACCACCGAGGCAGGCATCGCCTTCGACCCCGAGTGCAAGCTCACCGACACACCTGCCTTGAGCTATCCCGGCAAGCTCACCCAGTTGCTCTACCATCGCTGGCAGCACTTCAAAGGGGCTACCGACAAGGGTATCATCGTGCTTCCCTGCGAGCTTATCTTCCACAACGGCAAGAACTTGCAGAAGTGTATCAAACAATATATTGAACTGTGGGGCTTGGAGGCTGACTTCCAGAAATGGGTGGACGAGTGCTGTCCCATCTACAACACGCTCGTTGACCGCATCGTGTCGGGTGCTCCCACCGAGGAGGAGCAACAGCAGTTTGAGCAGCGCATAGCTGCCGACGGCCATGCGGTGCAGAGCCACCCCATCTTCGTAAAGGCAGAGCCTTATCACCTCTGGGTTATCGAGGCTCCCGAGGCCGTGCGTGCCGAAATGCCCTTGCGATGCAATGATTTCAACATCGTCTTCACCGACGACGAGCATCCCTACCACGAGCGTAAGGTTACCTTGCTCAACGCTCCCCATACCGTCATGTCGGCATTGGGCACCGAAATGGGTCTGGAGACCGTTCGCGACTGCATGATTCACCCCACCCTGGGTCCCGACTTGCAGAAGATGATGAACGAGGAACTCATCCCCACCCTGATTCCCATGGGCTTCAGCAAGGAGGAACTCGATGCCTATGCACACGACATCACCGACCGTTTTCTTAACCCCTTCCTGCATCACCGTCTCAGTTCCATCCGCTTGAATGCCATCTCTAAGTGCAAGGCTCGTCTGTTGCCTTCCATGGAGCGCTATTTTGAGCTTAACGGCACCATGCCTGCGATGCTGACCAAGGGAATCATGTCAAATATCCGACTGGAATGATCATCAACGAAAAAGATAACGTAGAGATTCTGCTGCAAGGCGAGAATGGCATTCCCGCCGGTCACAAGCGTGCCTTGTGCAACATTGCCGAGGGCGAGAATATCATCAAGTATGGTTACCCCATCGGTCGTGCCACCCGTCTCATCCTGCAGGGTGAGTGGGTCAATGAACATAACATCAAGACCAATCTTGAAGGCATGCTGGAGTATGCCTACCACCCTCTGCCCGAGCAAGACGGTAAGCAGCAAGCCAGCAAGGGCGAAACCACCTTCAAGGGGTATCTTCGCCACAACGGACTTACCGGCATCCGCAACGACCTCTGGGTCATTCCCACCGTGGGTTGCGTGGCCTCGCTGGCACAGCGCCTCGCCAATGAGTTTCAGCACTCTACAGGCTACTCCACCCTGGCTTTTGCCCACACCTTTGGCTGTTCGCAGTTAGGTTGCGACCATGAGCAGACACGCCAGATACTCTTCGACCTCATCACCCACCCAAATGCGGGTGGCGTGCTGGTGCTGGGACTGGGTTGCGAGAACAACCAGCTCTCTACCCTGCGCGAGATGCTTGAGGGCAAGGTGGATGCCTCGCGCGTACGCTTCCTCGAAGCACAGAAGGTGCAGGATGAGTTTGCCGAGGGCATGAAACTGCTGGGCGAACTGCATGAGGTGGCAAAGCAAGACACACGCGTGCCTCTGCCTCTCAGCATGCTGCGCATCGGCTTGAAGTGCGGTGGTTCCGATGGCTTCTCCGGCATTACTGCCAACCCCTTGCTGGGACGCCTCTCCGACACGTTAGTAGAGCAAGGGGCTACCACCATACTCACCGAAGTGCCTGAGATGTTTGGCGCAGAAACGCTGCTCATGGACCGCTGCATCGACGAGCCTACCTTCCAGAAGACGGTCAAGCTCATCAACGACTTCAAGGAGTATTACCTCTCTCACAACCTTCCTGTGGGCGAAAATCCCTCGCCCGGCAACAAGGCTGGTGGCATCAGTACCCTGGAGGAGAAGTCACTGGGATGCGTGCAGAAAGGTGGAAGTGCGCCCGTCAAGGACGTACTCGAATATGGCGAACAGCTCAAGACACAGGGACTTAACCTGCTCTGTGCTCCGGGCAACGACCTCATTGCCAGCACAGCTTTGGCTGCCTCTGGCTGTCAGATGGTGCTCTTCACCACCGGACGAGGCACGCCCTTTGGTACCTGTGTACCTACGCTCAAGGTCAGCACCAACAACGAACTGGCCAGTCAGAAGCCTCATTGGATTGACTTCAACGCCGGATGCCTGCTCACAGGCACATCATGGCAGGATGCCACACAGCAAATCCTTCAACTGGTCATCGACACAGCCAACGGAGCTGCTTCGTGCAACGAGCAAAGTGGTTATCACGAAATTGCCATCTGGAAGAACGGAGTCACGCTTTAAACCATTTAGGAAGATAGCTTGCAAAACCAGAATATTAACTTTAACTAACATGAAACGTATATTAACTTTTTCCGCAGCATTATTCTCAGCCACTACCCTGCTGCATTCACAGGTTATCATCAACGTGGACGCTCAGCAAAAGGGTCCAGAGGTTAGCGCCACACACTATGGCATCTTCTACGAGGACATCAACCATGCTGCCGACGGCGGACTGTATGCCGAACTCATCCGTAACCGCTCGTTTGAGGACGATTCCATGCCCCAAGGCAGACGCAGGGGCAGACGCAATGAGGCAATCAGCGACTGGAAGGCCGTAGGAGGTGCGCAGCTTGCACTCACAGAGAAGGATCTGCTCAACTCCGTGCAGCACCATGCACTCGACCTGAAGCTTTCGGCAGAGGGTGATGGCATACGCAACGATGGCTTCTGGGGCATCAACGCCGTTAGCGGAAGAGAATATCAGCTGAGTTTCTTTGCCAAGAGCACCAATGGCTATAAGGGCACACTCACAGCCACGCTCGTCTCATCAGCAGGAAAAGTGCTTGGCAAGACCGACATCAAGGTGAATGCCAACGGCAAGTGGAAGAAATACAATGCGTCCTTCAAGGTGAATGGCGACGATGCCAAGGCATACTTCGTGCTCTCGGGTAGCAAGGCTGGAGAGCTGCAGATGGATGTCATCAGCCTCTTCCCTCCCACCTTCAAGAACCGTCCCAATGGCATGCGTCCCGATCTGGCACAGATGCTGGCCGACATGCACCCACGTTTCATGCGCTTCCCCGGTGGATGCTTTGTAGAGGGGCAGAACAGTCCCGACAATGCTTTCAGATGGAAACGAACCATCGGCCCTATTGAGGAGCGTGAGGGGCATCCCAACATAAACTGGGGCTATCGCACCACCGACGGCATCGGCTTCCACGAATATCTGCAGCTGAGCGAAGACCTGGGTGCCAAACCTCTCTTTGTGGTGAACGTGGGCATCTGGCACGGAGGATGCGACCCTTACGACAAGATTGACATGTGGATACAGGAGTGCCTCGATGCCTTGGAGTATGCCAATGGCGATGTGAGCACTCCCTACGGAAAGCTTCGCGCCAAGAACGGTCACCCTGAGCCCTTCGGACTGGAGTACATCGAGATTGGCAACGAGAACTACAACTTCCACATGGACAACAACAGCGACCAGTCGGACCATTACCCCGAACGCTACATACAGTTCTACAAGGCTATCAAGCAGAAATACCCCTATGTTAAGTGTATCGGCAATGTAGAGTCGTGGAGCACAGACGAACCCAGCTGGCGCAACAGCCATCCAGTGGATATGGTGGACGAGCATTACTACCGCAATCCACAATGGTTTGCCGACCGCTTCCACAAGTACGACACCTACCCCCGCAACCAGCACAAGGTGTATGTGGGCGAATATGCCGTAACCAGTCAGTTTGGTGAGATAGGCAACCTGAATGCTGCCCTGGGCGAGGCGGTTTACATGATGGGTATGGAGAACAACTCCGACGTAGTGGCAATGAACTCATACGCTCCTATCTTTGTCAATGAGAACGATGCCCGCTGGCGTCCCGACATGATACGCTTCAACTCAAACCAGAGCATGGGAACTCCCTCATACTACGTGCAGCAACTGTTTGCCAACCACATCGGCACTCAGGTGCTCAAGACCGACTACACCTGGAAACTTGTCAAGCCACAGCCTAAGGAGGAAGTGAAGAAGGATGTGCAGGTGGGTCTGGCCACATGGAACACGCAGGCACAGTATCGCAACGCACAGCTCATCGTGGACGGACAGCCCATCGACATCAGCGATTTCGGCAAATGGAACGCAGTGGATGGTCAGTGGCAGCTGAATGACGGACTCTACCAGCAGACATCCAACCAGCAGCCTGCCATTGCGGTAAGTCAGTACAAGATTGCTCCTCAGAAGAAATACACTTACAAGGTACAAGCCATGAAGACGGGTGGCGAAGAGGGTTTCATGATAATGGTGGGATATACCGACAGCAAGAACTACCAATGGTTCAACGTAGGTGGCTGGGGCAATGTCAACAACAACGTGGAGCAGACCATCGACGGCAGCAAGACACCCCTGAATCGTGAAAAGCGTTTCCGAGTGGAAAACAACCATTGGTATGATTTGCAGGTCGATGTAGATGGCGACAGCTTGCATTGCTACATTGACGGGAAGCTTAACATCGCCAGCAAACTGCGCCACAGCAACATGATGGAGGGCGTATATGCTTCTACCACCATCGACGAGGCACAAAAGGTGATGTACGTCAAGGTGGTCAATCTGGGTGAAGGCTCAGCTCCTGGTACCATCAACCTCAAGAATTGCCAGATTGACGTTCAAGCCACACAACCCGCCATGCTTACCCAGCTGGCTTCGCAGAGTGGCAACGATGAGAACACGCTGCTCAATCCCAAAGCCATCTATCCTCGCGATATTACGGCAAAGGTAGTCAACGGCAATACAGTAGAATTCAACGTGGCTCCCTTCTCAGTCAACATCGTCAAGATAAAGATTGCGAAATAGTGTCAAGCGCTATATTCCTTATAAACAAAACGGATGCTCCTAACTTGTACTGGGGCATCCGTTATGGTTTTATATACGGGACCTCTTAACGAGGCATAGCAAAAAGATATAATCTTAGCATGTCAAAAGACACAAAAGATAATACTTAGCATGCGTAAACATAGTACTTAGCATGCATAAAGATAATACTTAGCATGCATAAAGATAATACTTAGCATATCTAAAAAGGAGGAAAAAAAGATAAGTTTTGCGCAGTTTGCGCAGATGCGCATCTATGCGCAAAATATATCAGTATTACTATCAGTATTGATTACCAACTACTTACTATTTATCTCCATAACTTGCGCAAGGCTGCGCAAGTTGCGTAATTGCGCAAATGAGCCGGGATAGAGTTGTGGGTAGATGGCGTCTGCCGAACCGCCTCCTCCCATATTGAGTCCCATGCTCGAAAACCTCTACCCCTTAAACTGAAAGAATCCGTTTTGGAGCGTTTGCCCTAAAACGGATTCTTTGTCAGTGAGCTGGAAGTCAAAGCTCCAACTTATTTCTTAGCACGAACGGGACGGATGAAACGGCCGTCGCAACGATCAGATGCTGAGCATGAGGTGCCTCCATCATAAACCGACAAGGCATAGGCACGATGTGTGTTGTTCTTGTCGAGCATGCAAGACCAATAGCAACCATTGTTTTCGACGTTTATGTTTCTGAAATGACGGAAACCACCAGCAGGGAGGAAGAGGGTGTTACCATTCTTCTTGCTGGTGAACTTGCAACCCATCACACCATTCTCGGTGACCCACTCAGAGGTGGTGTTAGCACTGCTATACAACTCCATAAACTGCTCCTTGGTGGGCATACACCAGTCATCGCCCCAGTTGGCGATAGCAGCATCATCCTCGGGAAGCAACTTGACAAGAGACTGATACTCCTTTCCATCGACGGTTGAGCCAACATACTTGCCATCCTTGTACCAGCAACCACCAACCTCATCGTCGGCACAGGTATATTTGGTGGCAAACAGCTTAGTGCTCTTGCCCTCAACTATCCACTTGTAGTCACCCCAGTTGAAAGGACGTTCATCGGAAAGATCCTTGCCATAACCTACCGTCTCACCCCAGGCAAAATACTGACCACCATCCTCTGGCTTCTCGGCACCAATGTTGCATGTAGCCCACAGGGTACCACTCGTAAGACCGAGGTCAACAAAATCATGCTTAGCGTTTGATGAATTTTGGGCGTTAGCCACACATGCCATGCTCACCATGGCTGCAGAAAGCAAAAACTTTTTCATAAAAATAATGTTTTTAAAAGATGAATAATAGTAAATCGGCCGCAAAGGTAGCACTTAAATTTCAATTGAACAACAAATAATCCACAAAAAAAAACAAAAAAGAGATAAAAAAACACCCTCGGGAATGAATCCCGGGGGTGTAGAAAGTATTATTTGTAAAACTGAGTGACTTTCGTCTTCCTCAGACGCGACTCGGCAAAAGTCAAAGCGGACTCTGCTCTCGCCGCTACTTCGGCTTACTTGAACAACAGAGGAGCAACGGTGTTCAATGCACGACGCCAGGTGAGGAACTCATGAGCGGTGCCATCGCTGACGTGACCTACTGCATTGTAACCAGCAGCCTTGAGGTCGGCAGCAGCCTTGTTGATGCCAGTGGGGTTCTCCTTGCTACCAGTGCTCATGAACATGAGCTTGGGCTGATCAGCCTTAGAGAGCTTCTGGATCTCCTCAACACTATAGGTACCACCGCTGAACAGACCCCAGTAACCGAATACCTGAGGACGGTTGAGGGTGATTGAGTGAGTCTCCATACCACCCATAGAAAGACCACACATAGCACGGCTGTTGCGCTTAGCAATGGTGCGGAAGTTCTTGTCGATGTAAGGAATCAACTCGTCGCAGAGAACCTTCTCGAAGCCATCCTTTACGTTGAAGCCACCCAGACCACCGATGCGGGTGCCGTTGGTCATACCGTAGGTCATAACCACGATCATGGGCTGGCACTTGCCATCAGCAATCATGTTGTCCATGATGATGGGAGCCTTACCCTGAACAGGCCATGAAGTCTCGTTCTCACCCCAACCATGCTGGAGGTAGAGCACGGGATAACGCTTGGTAGGATTCTTGGCATACTCAGCGGGGAGGTAAACATAAGCGGGACGCATCTGCTCGCCCTCAACCTTGCTGGGGAAGTAAACCAATGAGGTCTGACCATGAGCAATGTTGGTGCGCATAGCGTAGAAGTCCTTGTCATCATTGGTGGGAACCTCAACACCAGCCTGCCACTGTGTACCACCATAGTAGAAGTTGGTACCGGGGTCAACCACGGTTGCACCATCAATCTTCAATGTGTAGTAGTGGAAACCAGGATCCTCGGGAGTCATGGTTGTACCAATCCAGCTACCATCGTCCTGCTTCTTGAGCATGGTACCCTTCATTGCACCACCGTGACCGGCAGAAGCAGTGATTGCCTTAGCGTTGGGAGCTACTACGCGGAAACGAACATAACCCTGAGAGTTAACCTGAGGATACTGCTGACCGGGCTGACAAGTCTCAGAGGGCTTGAAGTCTTCCTTGATAACAGCATTGTCGATAGAGGGATCGAAGTCACGAACTACTCTATAAACGTTCTTCTTCTTGAGGTCCTTGTCGAAGAGCAAGGGATAGTTGTTGGTACCTACCCATGAGTCCTTGTCGCTGACGTTCCAGAAGGTAACGCAGTCGATCTTCTCATGATGACGACGGAGCACGCGGAAGAAGCGGTCGTACTGAGCCTCCTGCATTTCCTTCTGCTCCTGGGTAACTACCTGACCCTCGTTGCGGTCCATGTTGAGCTGACCACCCATCTGCTCGTTCACACGGATATCGAGCTCGGTAACGTGGATGTGGTCAACAATCTCAGAGTACTTCTTTACAGCAGCCTCCATCTCGTCCTCGGTAGGACCGTAGATGTTGTAGTGAGCCTGCATACCGATACCATCGATGGGCACACCCTGTGACTTGAGGCGCTTAACCATCTCATAGATGCGGTCACGCTTCTGAGGCTGGCACTCGTTGTAGTCGTTGTAGAACAAGAGTGCATTGGGATCTGCCTCGCGAGCATAGATAAATGCCTTTGCGATGAACTCATCATCACCACAGATCTGGTAGAAGGTAGAGTTACGGAGAGGAGTATTGCCACCATCAGCGATAGCCTCATTGACAACGTCCCAGCAGTAAACTACGTCCTTGTAACGGTTAACCACGGTGTGGATGTGCTCACGCATACGCTGGAAGAGAACCTCCTTGCTTACGAGCTTGCGACCCTGCATCTGGTTGCCACCACGACGCTGGCCACCCTGACCAAACTGGCCCTGGGGACGCTGGCCACCCTGACCGAAGCCGGGGAAACCCTGACCACCGGGGAAGCCCTGACCAAACTGACCCTGAGCGGGAGCCTGACCACCATTCTTCTTGGCAGCCTTCTCAGCCTCCTTCTTAGCCTTAGCCTCAGCCTTCTCCTGTGCCTTCTTCTCGGCAGGAGTCAACTCCTCGTAGAACATCCAGTTAGCAAACTGGCTGTGCCACAACAGACAGTGACCACGAAGCTTGATACCGTTCTTACGAGCGAAGTCGGCAATCTTGTCAGCACGGCTCCAGTCGTACTCACCGGGACCCTTGCAAACCTCTCCGGGCTTGAAGTCATTCTCAGCGGTCATACTGTTGTACTAGCGTGTAACGATGGCAGCCTCTTCGGGGTTGCTGATGTTACGCTGGTTGACAGCCACACCCACCATGAAGTAGTCCTTATAGGCCTCCTTCAAGGTCTTTGTGTCAGGCTCTTGCTGGCGCTGACGGAACTGTGCATTGGCAGCTGAGAAGGTCAGAAGACCAGCAGCTGCAAGCATAGCAAATCTTTTCATAAATAGATTGATTTTGGGTTAATAATTATTTTATTATCTTTTTATTACTTTTTCATGCGACCACGCCAGAGCGAAGTCATATCCTCGAGAGTCTTACCCTTCGTCTCGGGCACAAGCTTCCAGACGAAGATGGCAGCGATGACACAGATAACGCCGTACATGCCATACACGAACCAGTAGCCTAAGCCGTTGGCCATAGGCACGAACGAGGTGCTGACAATCCAGTTGAAAATCCACTGGAAGGCTACAGCGATGGCTACAGCAGCGCCACGGATGGTGTTGGGGAAAATCTCGGCAATGAGTACCCAGCAGATGGGACCCCATGAGAACATGAAGCTGGCTGAGTAAATCATGATGCTGATCATACACATCAATTGCATGTTCTCGTTACCGAAGGTGCATGCCACACCAATGGCACCAATGGCCATGCCCAAACTGCCGACGATGAGCAGAGGCTTGCGACCCAGTTTCTCGACGGTAAAGATGGCCACGCAGGTAAATGCCAGGTTGACAACACCATTGAATACCGTGAGCACCATGGGATTGTCAAAGCCCATTGACTCATAGATACGGGGAGCGAAATAAAGAACGGCATTGATACCTACAGCCTGCTGGAACACTGAGAGCATGATGCCCACGAACACGCAGAGCATACCGTAAGTCATCAGTTTCTCGGTCTTTACGGTCACGGTCTCCTTGATTTCCTTCAGGATGGTCTTAGCCTTGGTCACACCGTTGATCTTAGCCAGAATGCCTTCTGCCTCGGCATCCTTACCAATAGATGCAAGGTAGCGGGGAGTCTCGGGCACAAAGCAGATGAGGAAGGCAAAGAGTCCGGCAGGAACCATCTCTGAACCGAACATATAGCGCCATCCCGTCTCGATGCTCCAGGCAGCCTCTTCACCATTGAGGATGGTATTGACACCCTCGCCCAAACTCTGGATGGCAGGAGCCACATGGTCGCCTAGGATAAAGAAGTTGACAAAATAAACGACCAACTGACCGAAGATGATGGCAAACTGGTTCCAGCTGACCAACATACCACGGATGTTTGAAGGTGCAATCTCACCAATGTACATAGGACAAACAGCCGAAGCCAGACCTACGCCAATACCACCAATGACGCGGTAGATGTTGAAGACCATGAGAAGGCTCATGTTGGCCTCACCCTTGGGAAGAATCATAGACTCGGGTGACATAGAACCCCATGCTGAGATGAAGAACATCACACCGGCAAAGATAAGGCTGCGCTTGCGGCCCCACTTGGATGCCAGCATACCCGACATGGCCGAACCGATGATACAGCCGATAAGGGCACTTGAACTGGTAAATCCATGCCAGAAGTCTGTGTACTTGAAATCTTCAGCACCCATAAAGAATGCTTGCAATCCTTTTTCTGCACCTGATATTACAGCGGTGTCATAACCGAAGAGCAATCCGCCCAATACGGCTACAAGAACAATGGAAATAAGGTAGGCTTTGCTGCCTTTTTCTTGGTTTTTCATTTTTTTAATTATGTTATGTTAGTTTAGTTTCGCTGCACAATTGTCACGCAAAGGTACAAAAAATCACAGATTATACCCTGATTATAGTCTATCAATATGCGGTAACATTAAGCTTTTCGATAAAATTTGTTTCATTTTTGACAAGAAAAAAAGCAAATGGTTTAATGAAAGCACACATTTTTTTTAGTATTTCAACAAAATTAGCAAAAAAAACCTACCCCCTGGGGGAATAAGACTGATGTTGAAATAACAAACTTGTTATATAGAAGAAAACCAACATGAATGTAGCGAAACCACCTAAATCAATCAATGTAGCGAGCACATACTTAGTTAGTGGCCAAAATTACTTTTTATAATCTATCGCGGTAAATTAAACTAATATTAAAGAATGACAAGGCTCTCAATTTGTCATAACAGGAATACTGCAATGCCTTAGCATCAATGGGTCGAAGAGGCATAGCATCAAGTACAAGGGGAGTACTTCGGTTTTTGTGGCTCCTCAAAAAAGAGCCACAAAATAAAAAAAAACGCC
>JAKSLO010000049.1 GCA_024401185.1 Bacteroidaceae bacterium
ATTTTTCACTAACCGCACAAACTTTCCTCCTGAAAAGTGCTTTTTTACCTTTTTGGCCTATTGATGTCCTATTGTTGTCCTATTGTTCGCCTACATTTAGCCTACGTCAGATGTTTTAAGGAAGGAAGTGAAGGGGCGAATGTAGGGAATCACACTTCTCATCTACCTGTAGCAAGAGTCTCATTGTCAGTTCAAGAAACTTCTTGGACCAAGGATTATCAGAATACATTTTGGGGACTTCACGTATTGCTTTATATTCCTCCGTCCAATATTCTCTATACACACAGTCGATAACACTATCGGCTTTTACCGTATCTCCATTCTCATATTTTATAAGATATTCACGGCCTTTGATAGTGTCCCAAGGAAGGACTTTATTTCCGCCAAGATAAAGATATGACAACAAATCTAAACAATCCTTATTATTATCATTTGCTCCCATTTCCAGATATTTCAAGCTGAGACGAATGGCAAATGAATCCATGGGGGCGATTTCTTCATATAGAGACGAAATGATGTAAAAAACATCAAAACACGCTTCCGAATAATGGTGTCGTTTGTACATATTCATTGCGCACACCAACATCTTAACATCATTTTGACGACTATCGTAATAACAACATTTTGACAAGTCAACATACGCAGCAGTATCCCCTATAAGAGCTAACGGAAAGCATTGGACGAACGTGAAAGAGTCAACTTGACGATACCATTCAGACTCAAGCATTTCTGCCTCATATTCAATCATTTCCGCAAGGGAAAGAGGTTCGCCTGTCTCCTCGTTAATTCGCTTGTTAGACTTACAAGAACCTATTCCAAAAATCAACGCAAACAGAAATACTACCGACAAGGACTTTGAGTTAGATAACATATAGAACCTATTTAATTTAAACTTAATTATTTATTCAGCAACTTAGACACCTCAGGAAGAACCATCGTTATAAGAAGCTTTTCTACTGGCTTTTCTGATGAAAGAATCTCCTTCAAAGTATTATTCTTTCCACTAATTGTTCCAATAGTCTTCCCTTTATGAAACACTTTCCATTGTCCTTCTCCGGATTCTGCTTTTTTCACAGATTCACATTGGTTATTCAATCCAACGTTTTCTGTCGGAGCAATGACCAGCAGATTCTTGTGTTTTCCTGATAGTTTTTCTGCAAATGAACCGTCACCATTTCCTGTTTGACATGAATGCATAGCTAAAAGAGTTGTTTCCCCTTTTTTCTCATTTTCACAGAGCAGCCTCCCTTCTTTTTTCAGGTAGTCATAAAATTGATCAACATCTCTGCATTCTCTTTCCTTTTCATTTCTGCCGCCACCATTCTCAACAAGGCTTACACCCTGTCCTTTGGGAATACCATGGCCAAAGAAATTAAGTACTTTGGGGTTATCAGGATATTTTTGGGAAGATTTCGTCAAACGTTGGTTCTTAATATTTTGTGGTCCATTCATTGTGTTGGTCGCAAATGAAATGACCCTCTCCCTCCCATCCGGATCCACATACTTCACGGGATTTCCTGCGCAATAGGCATAGGGACTGATGGAGTAATACTTCTCGCAGAGTGGGTCTATCCTGTCCCAACGTGCGGTGACGGGGTTGTACTGGCGTGCGCCGTAGTCGTAGGTGTTCAGGCCGTGCATCTTGTCAAGCTCCTTGCCGTTGTACCTGTGGCTTTGCACGTTGCTGTCCGTCGTGCCGTCGCACAGCTGAAGGCCGAAGGGATAGTAGCTCACCTTCTGGATGACCTTGCCCTTCGAGGTACCGTTGTCTTGTGTCACCTGACGGATATTGCCAAGGTGGTCCTGGTCGTAGTAGCAGAAGGTGAACTTGTCTATGGTGCTGCTGTAAACCTCTGCCTGGCAGTAGCCTTCCTCAAACTGGTACTGGTCGATGCGGCCATTACGCAGCGTGAGGCTTCCGCCAAGGAGGTAGTCTATGGAGTCGGTATACTGTACCTGCGAGGCGGTGAGTTCCTTTGTGCTGCCGATGGCAACGCTGATATTGGGAACTGCCGTCTGGTATATCACCTTGAGCTTCTCGCCTGCGGCACTATAGACGTACTTCGTCACGTTGCCATTGGTGAACTGGATGCGGATGGGGTTGCCAAGGTTGTCATACTCTATCTTGGCAATGTTTCGTCCCTCGTCACTCACGAGGGAGCCTGCCGTGTTGTAGGTAAGCTTGTACACCTGCCTCGGGTTTCCGCCGAAGTCGGTGGCTGCGGCATAGATGAGATGGGAGGCATCGTCGTGCATGCTCATCAAACGGTTTCCCACGTATGACATGTGGAGGTCGTCAACCATGCCGAAGCCGCCATGCTGGTGATCCGTCAGGCCGTTGCGCTGCAGATGGGTGATGTTGCCGTTGGCGTCATACTCTACATGCTCGTCGTACAGGTTTTTGTAGCCTGCAAGCTGTTCATATTCTCCGTATGCAGCATCATAAAGACGATTGTTGCCATCGTACTTCAGGTTATAACCACGGAAGTAAGTCTCATCCTTCCCCTTCCATTCCATGGTGCTGATGTTACCGTTGTAGCATCCTCCATCAAAACCATCAGCATAATAGAGTTTCTCCTGAAAACCACCGCTGCTGATGCTTGTGGGCCACCCATGCACGTCATAGGAGTATGAGCAATAGGACTTGTTCGTACCCGTCAACTGTCTGTTCTTTTTTGTTTCCATAAAACGTGTTAGATGCCACAGCCTCCTGACAAGGCATGTCTTATCTTGACAACGCAAAACTAAAGAAAGGAAAGCGATTATGCAAATTTTTGCCCAGTTATTTCTGAAATTTCCCCAATTTTTCCATAAAACATAGCAGAAAAGTGTAAAATATGGCAAATAACAGCATGTGCAATACACAATTCACAATTGACTACGTCGAGCCCTTAGGGCTTCTTCTGAACATACCGCCGCATACGCGGCCAGCCTCCCCCTTTCTCCCCCCTTAATACTACGTCCCCTTTAGGGGACTCCGTATTAGGGGGGCAGGGGGGCAAACCGAAAAAAGGCATTCTGCCAGCAAAATCTAAAATATCAGTAATGCTGGCACGTAATATTGTGAATGAACTAACTACACACCGGTATTCATCAGTAAGGTTGTTTTTTATGTCTATCGCCTTGATGAGGATGGCGGCTTTCTGAAGGAAAGTGACGTTTAAAAACAAAATCTGGGTTAAAATCTAAATCAAAAATAATGGAACGACATGTTTGGCGTCGGCCTACGGCCTCAAAATCTGAAAAAAATCAATTTCAAAATCTATTTAAAATCAACACCTTAACCTTTTTGAATGGCGAAGCCTTTTTTTGCGTCAGCACTTTTTCTTCTGGCATGGGCTTGAGCCGAAGGCTGATGGGCAGGTGGTGCAAAAGACCTGGAAGAGCGTGCTCTTACGGGGATTGGGCAATGCCAGCACATCATGGGGCAGAATGCCCCAAGCCCATGCGCAGACTTTTTGATACTTCTTTAGTTTTATTGCTTACGCAAGAAATCTTAGCTTCGCAGAAATCTCAAGGCTTCGCCAGAAATAATTTCTTCAAAGAGATTTCCTCCTATAGATTTGTACTTCGTATCCTTCGGACTCGCCTTCGGTCTCGCGACTTTTGCCTACGGGACAAAAGTATGCCTAAGTAAGTTCTAGCCGAAGGCTATAAAAATAAAAATCTGGGTTAAAATCTAAATCAAAAATAATGGAACGACATTTTAGACGTCGGCCTACGGCCTCAAAATCTAAGGAAAATCAATTTAAAATCTGGGTTAAAATCCGTCAAGAGGATATGAGTTCTCCCCTCGGGGAGATAGAGGGGGTCTTTTTTATTTTTCTTTACACACAAATGTGAAAAACAGGCCAAAATACCCATTTTCTTCGGGATGAATACCTACGGGTTAATAACGGGTTAATAACGGGTTGATATCGGGAAGGTATCGGGATGACTATAGGAAGAGAAAAAAGAGGACAATGAGTCCCAAAGGTGCCTCATGCAACCGTTTCCCGCTAATCTGCCCGAATAGCTTAATTACTTTGCGTCTTGTCACATTATGTGGATTCCCACCACATAAAAATGGCCCGATTTTTTTGCTATTTCGCACAAAGTCTGTATTTTTGCAAAAGATTTCGTAAAAAGACAGGGAAACCGTCTATCTATCAACGAACAAATAACCAAAATACATACAATGAAAAAGTTTCTTTTGATGTTAGCAATGGGAATGGGCCTGCATGCCACGGCCCAGGACAAGACTGCCACAATCAACATCGACAACAGAGTGAAGTATCAGCATGTGACAGGCTTCGGTGGATTCTCACCCAGTCCCACCTGGCAGTACTGGCTCAATGACTCGGACATGGACAAGCTGTTTGGAAAAGGTGAGAACCAACTGGGGCTGAACATCGTACGCCTCTACATCTCGTCCAACAAGAACGCATGGAATGCTGGCGTGGCGAATGCCAAACGAGCCAAGAAGTATGGAGCCTTCGTCTTTGCCTCTCCCTGGACGCCACCAGCATCGTGGAAGTCGAACAACGAATCGGCCAATGGCGGTTCGCTGCTCGAGTCGCGCTACGAGGACTGGGCCAAGCAGTTGAACGACTACTATGAGTACATGAAAAAGCAGGGAGTGACCATCGATGCCGTATCCATCCAGAACGAGCCCGACTGGAAAGCTGAATATGAGAGCTGCATCTGGACAGGCGAGCAGATGGCCAAGTTCCTCAAGAACTATGGTCACCTCATCAACTGTAAGATTATTGGCCCTGAAGCCATCCACTTCACCAAGGGAATGCACGAGCCCATACTGAACGATGACGCAGCCTGCGCAGAGCTCGACATCATGGGAGGCCACTTCTATGGCTGGGATGGTTCATCATACCCCCTTGCAGCACAAAAGGGTAAAGAGGTGTGGATGACCGAGTACCTCATCAATGAGCGTCAGCAGAACAACAACCAGAACATCAACTGGAAGGACGATGGTTTCCTGTTTGCACGCAGCGTCAACGATGCCATGCTCGCCAACATGAGTGCATGGGTGCACTACTCGCTCAAACGCTACTATGGCGTGTATGGCGATGGTCAGTTTGGCACCACCAACAATGCCATCACGAAGCGTGGCTACATCCTCTCGCAGTATGCCAAGTATGTGTCGGGAAGCACACGAGTACGCCACGTCCTGAGCGACGATAGCGGAAAGCTTACCGGTTCGGCCTACCAGAGCGTGACGGGCGACAGCATCATCGTGATGCTCATCAACCCCTCCGACAACAACATAAGCACCACCATCGAGCTGCCATGCTATACACAGAGCGGATGGCACATAGTGACCACAGCCAGCAAGAATGCCAAGAAGACAGAAATGGCCATTGAAGAGGAGACCTTCAAGCCCGTAGTACCAGCAGAGGCATGGAGCGTGAACACCTACGTCTTTGTGAAGACAAAAGCCCGTGAGGACATGCCCGAGATGGAAGAAAAACAGGAAAGCATCTTTGCCGACGACTTCGACTTCAGCGGAGGTGGTTGCATCCCAACCGGCTGGAGGGCAGTATTTGAGAGCGGTACACGCACCGCAGGCAACTACAGCAGCGGACCCCGCATCATGAGCTTCTCACCCGAGGGACTGATGCCCTATGCCTTCTACTTCAGGATTGGCACAAGCGGTACCGGCAAGGTGAGCTACGGAGAAGAGACCAAGTACAGACTGAAACTGGAACCCGGACAGTACACCCTCTCCTATTCTATCGTGGGATGGAAGGCCAAGCCCAGCATTACCTGCCAGGTAAAAGTGGGTACGAAGAACGTGGGCAAGCTCTCCACCAAGCCCGAATACATCATGTCGGAAAACGGCTCTTCTGCACGCATCACAAAGACTACCGACAAGTCCATAGACTTTGAGGTGACAGCAAGCGGCAACTGCATACTGTCATGGACCGTGCCTACAGCCACCAGTGGTCTGACCGAGGCTCTTGTGGGCAACATACGTCTGGTAAAGAATGACGAGGCAGACGGCATCGTTGAGATTCCCCTCTTCCCCGGTGGCGAGATGATCAACGCAGGGCAGGATCAATGGTACGACCTCTCTGGCCGCAAGATGACCACGACCGACAAGAAGGGCATCTACGTAAAGGATGGCAAGAAGGTGCTGAAGAAATAAGCCTCTGGCATTTGTGCCGAGCAGGCCACAGCATCCCGATATACACACAAGAAAAGGAGCATCACTCATGGGGCGATGCTCCTTTTCTTATGTAGGTTCTTATGTTTCTGCTAATTAGTACTGGATAACCAGGAAGGTACTTACGCTCCAGAAGCGTGCAGGATCGTTGATAACGATGGTGCTTGTGCCATTGGCATTGACCTGCAAGGTGTAACTACCCTCGGGCACCTGAGAAAGAATCTTGGGATTCTTAGAGGGAACCTGAATGGTCTTGGTCTGCTGAATGTCAACCTTGGTGAAGTTGTCGGGGTTCACATCGTTCATGGTGAGCTTAGACTTCTTCAAGAGAGAGCCGCCACTAACCAGTCCGAGACTCTTGAGTTCCTTCTTGGTACCCACGATGTAGTAGCCAGAGTTGAGCTTGGCATTAGCCTTGTCGAGCTCCTCCTGCTGAATCATATTGGTAACAGAGAGTGATGCCACGTTTTGAGTGAGTGCCACGTTGCTGCGCTCCAGACTGGCAATGCTCAGACGATTGTTGGCAATCTCATCCTTGAGCACCTTAATCTCAGCATCTTTGGCATCAATCTGAGCCTTCATCTTGGCAATCATAGTCTTCATCTTCTTGCTGGCTGCATCGTTGTTGTCCTTAATCTGCTTCTCAAGTTCCTCAATGCGCGTACGCTGGTTCTGCAACATCTGGCCATAGGCATCAATGTTTTCCCTCATCTTCACGGCATTCGAGGGAACACCGTCTTTGTTGGTACCACCCACAATGAAAAGTCCATCGGCTGCCACTACACTATCCATCGACACGTTCATGAGGTCGATGAAGTCATTGGTCTGGTTCAACTGCAATTCTTGCTGCTTAACCACGTTGTTAAGTGAATCAATCTGATTCTGCATCTCCTGTGAGCCCTGGTTGCACGAGGAGGCCATACACACTGCCGCCATAGCGGACACTACGATTTTTGCTGTTTTCATAACATTATGTTTGTAAAAGTGAATTTGAATTCGTGACAAAATTATACTATTTCCGTGAAATTGCCAAACAAATTGCGTTTCAACTTGCATTTATACCGCAGAAAAAGGTTGGATTTCGAAAAAAAAACATATCTTTGCAAGGTATATAACTCACATCATCCACGAAAGGCGTGCATCCACCCTTGATGACAGTCCTGGGAGGGGAAGTACTTTCGTTACAAACTAACTACTTATGAAAATAGAACCAGAGAAACTCGAACAACTCAAGGCTTGCGTCTCGCAAACGCTTCAGGAGCTGGCCATCCAAAAGAAGAAAGACCGCATCAAGGCCATATTCCTGTCGCTCTTTGTGCCCATGATATGCTTTGGAGCCATTGTCATTGGCATGGGAACAGATGACGAGCGTCTTAAAGTAGCGTTCTCAATAGCTGGCGTGTCGTGCCTTCTTACCGCCATCATTTCCTTCGGCCATTTCGGAAGCCGGCGTAACAAGACGTACAAGACAAAGGTGATGCCCCTTGTGGTAGAGACGGCCCTGCCAGGCGCAGTCTATTCGCCCAAAGGCCTCATCAGCAAGAAGGAAATCAACGACAGTAAGATTTTCGACATCGGTCGCAAGAAGGACTACAAGACCGAAGACAGCGTTTGTGGCAAGGTAGGACAAACGAACTTCATATTCTCGGAAGTGGAGGTGACACACACCGTGGAAAGAAATGAAGACAGCACAGAGACCGTTACCGACTTTCAGGGCTTTGCCTTTAAGGCAGACTTCCATAAGAACTTCAACGGACACACCTTGGTGAGCAACCGCAGAAACGACCTGAGCAACAAGGTTGGTTTCTTCTCCAGGTCGCTGAAAAAATGCGTGATGGAGGATGTCAACTTTGAGCAGACATTCAAGACCTACACCAACGACGATCAGGAAGCCCGCTACATCCTTACGCCCTCGCTGCAACTGCGCATCCTCGACCTGCAGGAAACCCTGAAAGGCCGAGTATCCCTGGCCTTCTACCACAACGAGATGCTGCTCATGGTGGACGATCGTGTTGACCACTTCGAGGTGAAATACAATTTCGACAATGTGCTGTACGACATCAATGCCCTGACAAAACTAATTGACATTGTGGAGATTATGAATCTAAACCTCCGTATCTGGAGCAAAGAATAATCTTTTTCTCATTATGGGAAGTTAATGAAAAGAAGTAAAAAGAAGTTAATGAAGTTAAAGGAAGTCACAGGAAGTCGTGGGACGATAGTATTCACGGAGTAGGACATTCGTCCTCTCGCTCGGCTTGCGAAACTTGAATAAACTAAAACAAATCTCTTAGCAATGTATTGTATTTATTGTGGAGCCAAGATAGATGACGATTCACGCTTCTGTCCTCTTTGCGGAAAGCCTACAGGCGTAAGTGAGACAACCAATGCCGTCAATAGCGACCCATTGCCACAAGTGACTGTAGAACAGCCACAACCTCAGGTGGTCGCAGAACAACAACCGCAAGTAGTCATTGAGTCACAACCTCAGGCAGTCGCAGAACAGCCACAGCCTCAAGTGGCTGTAGAACAGCAACCACAACCTCAGGCGTTCGCAGGACAACAACCGCAGTCTGTGGCCAATGTGGTGGCACCTCTTACAGCGATGGGTATAGCTGGCAGTATGATTCCTCCTACCGAGACACAAGCACCACAGGAAACGGCACAACCCAGCATGCCCGCCTCGCAGCCCCAACCGGCTGCACCGCTTCAGTATAATGCGAAAAGGGATATCATCACCTACCTCATCATATTGCTTGTCACGGCAGGCAGCCTCACGGCTTACGTGCTTTGGGACCGTTCAAAGCATAAGGGACAAAACAGCTCTAAGGAAAAGCATAGACAAACCACACTTGTATGCCCCACCCACGTTTCCCAGCAAAGGAGTGTGAACTTAGTGCACAGTTCATAGTGTTTAGTACCAATTTGTTTTTTCACCATCACTAAAATCCGTTCAGGAAATAGATGGACGGCAAAATTAGGGTAATATTTTTTTTCGTGATTGTTTTGGATTTCTTGCAAAAAATTACTAACTTTGCAAAAAGTACTTCTCGCTTGTCTTCCGGCTTTTTGGCTTCGGTCAGAATGGGAGGATAGGAGTGAGGTGGTAACAATGATTTAGTAATTGGGAGGCCTTGCCCATGCAAGAACCTTAATGTCAACGAAACATGAATATGGAAATAGAGAAAATACCCGTTCTGCTGCTCACGGGTTATCTGGGCAGCGGTAAGACCACTTTGTTGAATCGCATCTTGCAGAACAAGCGCGGCATCAAGTTTGCCGTTATTGTTAATGATATCGGTGAGGTAAACATTGATGCCGACCTCATTGCCAAGGGTGGCATCGTAGGGCAGAAGGATGACTCGCTCGTGGCCCTGCAGAACGGATGCATCTGCTGCACGCTGAAGATGGACCTTGTGGAACAGCTCAACGACATCACACGCATGCATCAGTTCGACTATATCGTGATTGAGGCAAGCGGCATCTGCGAACCCGGTCCCATTGCACAGACCATCTGCAGCATACCTACCCTCACACCCCAGTTTGTGAAGGACGGCGTGCCCATGCTCGACAGTATCGTGACCGTGGTGGATGCCCTGCGCCTGAAGGATGAGTTTGCCGGAGGTAATGACCTGCTGCGCAAGAACCTGGACGAGGACGACATCGAGAACCTGGTCATCCAGCAGATTGAGTTCTGTAACATCATCCTGCTCAACAAGGCGAGCGAGGTGGACCCCATAGAACTGGGACGCATACGCGAGATTATACGTGCCATCCAGCCCAAGGCCGAGATCATAGAATGTGACTATTGCGACGTGGACCTTGACCGACTGGTGAATACGGGACTCTTCGACTTTGACAAGGTGGCCACGTCTGCCACCTGGGTGGAAAAGGTGGAAGGTGACATTGAGGAAGAGGATGACGACGACGATGATGATGAAGAAGACGAACATGAGCATCACCACCACCATCATCACGAGCATGGTCACGACCATGAGCATGACGATGACGAGCATGAGTGCCATTGCCACCATCACCACGATGATGATGACGACGATGATGATGACGAGCATGAACATCACCACCACCATCATCACCATCACCATGACCATCCCGAAGGATGTACCTGCGGCCATTGCCACCACAATGAGGAGACAGGCGAGGCAGAGGAGTATGGCATAGGCACCTTTGTGTACTACCGCCGTGATGCCTTCGACCTGGCACGTTTTGATGACTTCGTGGCACGCAAGTTCCCCAAGAGCATTATCCGCGTGAAGGGTATGTGCTACTTCAGCGAGGAGCGTGACATCTGCTACGTGTTTGAGCAGGCAGGCCGACAGGTGTCGCTACGTAATGCCGGACAATGGTTTGCCACCATGCCCCAGGATGAACTGGAACAGATGATGGAGCGTGAGCCCACCCTTCGCCGTGACTGGGACGAGGTGTATGGCGACCGTATGCAGAAGCTCGTCTTCATTGGCCAGAAGATGGACAAGAAGGATATAACCCGCATGCTGGACGAATGCTTGGTGAAGAATTGAACAATATAACAAATCTGATAGCTATGAGAAACATAAAGTTTGCATTACTGACTTTGCTGCTGCTTGTTGGCGGATGGACAAAGGCACAGACAGAGAGTAAGGATGTGCTTAGCCTTATCGTAAAGGTAAACGACTATTGGCAGGCACACAATACGCCCTATTGCCGTGGATTCTGGGACAATGCCGCCTATTTTACAGGCAACATGGAAGCCTACAAGCTGACCGGTAAGGCTGCCTACTATGACTATAGCGACAAATGGTGCCGCCACAACGAGTGGAAGGGTGCCAAGAGTAATGACAAGAAGAACTGGAAGTATGCCTGGTATGGCGAGGGTGACGACTTCGTGCTCTTTGGCGACTGGCAGATATGCTTCCAGACATATATCGACATGTATCACCTTGTTCCCGCCGACTACAAAGTGGCTCGTGCCAAGGAGGTAATGTCGTATGAGTGCAACCATCCCGATACGCATTTCTGGTGGTGGGCAGATGCCCTCTATATGGTGATGCCTGTCATGACCAAAATGTATTGTCTGACAGGCGAGGAGATGTACCTTGACAAGCTCTATGAGAACTTTATCTGGAGCGACTCGCTGATGTGGGACAAGGAAGAGCAACTCTATTACCGTGACGGAAAATACATCTGGCCCAAGGTGACCACCTCGTGCGACGGCGGCAAGAGTTTCTGGGCACGTGGCGACGGTTGGGTGCTGGCAGGACTGGCCAAGGTGCTGGCCGACATGCCTAAGGACTACAAGCATCGCGACATCTTTGTGAAGCGCTTCCAGCAGTTGGCAGAGGGTGTGGCTCGCGTGCAGCGTCCCGGAGGCTATTGGAGCCGTTCGATGTTGTGCGAGGGCGATGCTCCCGGTCCTGAGACCAGCGGTACAGCCTTCTTCTGTTACGGATTGGAGTGGGGAGTGAACCATGGTTACCTGGATAAGGCTAAGTATGGCGATGTCATCGAGAAGGCTTGGAAATACCTTTCCACCGTGGCTTTGCAGGCTGATGGAAGCATCGGTTACGTACAGCCCATCGGTGAGAAGCCCGACCCCACCAAGACTGTCAATGAGAAGTCGCAGGCTCCCTTCGGCACCGGCGCATGGCTGCTGGCAGCCTGTGAGCGAGTGCGCTATCTTGACGGCTCTGCCAAGGGCGTCAACGTGAAACCCGGTCAGCCGGCACTCTCGACCGACAAGAAGCAGGTTTGTAAGACCATTACCAACCCCAGCGATATGGAGCGTCAGGATGTAGTGGAAATGAATGCACAGGAGGTGTGCGATGCGTTAGGCATCCCCGTCTGCCGTCATCTCATCATTCTTGATGGCGATAATGTGGAGGTTCCTTACCAGATAACCTCAGATGGCAAATTGCTTGTGCAGGTGTTTGTGGCTCCCAAGGGCAAGGTAACCCTCAACATCCGCAAGGGCGAACCCCGTCAGTACCGCCTTGACTGCAACGGTCGCTTTTACCCCAACCGTGAGGATGACATGGTATGGGAGAACGACAAGAATGCCTGGCGATTCTATGGTCCAAAGATGCATAACAAGGGTGTAAGCGGCTTCGACACCTTTACCAAGAATGTTACTTATCCCATTCAGGACAAGCTCTATCAGAGCGAATTGGGTAGCTATGGCCTCAACAGCCGTTTGCAGAAGGCTGGTCGTGGTGGTGAGTGGAACCAGTTGCATCGCGACATCTACACCTACCACCGCAATCGTGGTGAGGGTATGGACGCCTATACCGTAGGAGCCACATTGGGCGCAGGTGCTCCTGCCTTGATGCAGGCAGACGAGCTCATACTGCCTGATGTGTACGAGAAGGCGGAGATTCTTGACAACGGTCCTCTTCGCTTCACCGTGAAACAGCAGATGTATGCCAACAAGGATGGAGTGGTAGAGAAGCGACTCATCAGTCAGGACAAGGGTAGCCACCTGGCCAAGTTCCAGATCAGCTACGAAGGACTGACGGCTGCGCAGGGTGTGTGTGCCGGTATTGTGGTGCATGAGAGCCAGCCTGACGCCTATGTCATCAACAAGAAAGTGGGATATGTTGCCTATAGCGATGCGCTCGACACTCCAAACGGTCAGAATGGCCAGTTATACCTTGGATTGCTCTTCCCCGAGAAGATGAAGGCCTTGAAATATCTACCCATGAGCGAAAAGAAATCGGGCGGTGTGGGTCATGTCATCGGTCAGACGCTTTATCAGCCTTCTTCCACCTTTACCTATTATGCAGGTTCTGCCTGGAGCAAGTATGACGTGCCCAGCATGTGGGTGTGGAAGACCTTGCTTGAAAGCTACTCCGTACAGCTCAGGCAACCACTTGAGGTGGAGTAATAAAACGCCCCCAAAGAGAAAGAAAGGGTCGCACAAAACTGGATGTGCGACCCTTTCATGTCTTTCGGTTAACATATGCAACCGACTTTTCGGACAGAGCCTTTGTTCTTATTTCTTCAGCTGTACACCTATGGTGCCATAGGTCTTGCCATCCTTGCGGATGACGATGCGATTGCCGCTGAGGACTTTGTCGTGGCTCTTGTTGCTGTCCTTCACATTAGCGATGGCATCCTCAGGATTCTCAGGATCAGACAATTCGCTGGTCTGGGCCTTACCGACAAAGACAGCCTTCACGGTGCTGCCCTTGGCGGTGGTGGCATTGAGCGTCATCTTCACACCAGCAGGATCAGCTTCAACCTTCAGGGTACCTTGTATCAGATAGTAGGCTTTGTTGTAGAACCATGCGTTCTCCTCCTCATCATATACCCAGTCGGTTGCGATGTAGGCAGGATAATCGGCAGTTTCAGTACCACCAGGTGAGGCCAGTAGAGTGCCATCCTCTCCGCTGTCGCTAATCTCGTAGGTGCCAACGGGAAGCACGGTTCCGGCTACGCTATTGACCAAAGCCTCGATTTCCATATCGTACTTTTCAGAAGCGAAATACATATCAACATAGGGGGTGCCAATGTACTCGCTATAGTCAGTGTATTCCATTTCATCGAATGTGATGTTCAGTTCGCTCTTTACGTCAGGTTCCCATTCGAATGTGTATTCCTCTTCCTCACCCTCAATCTCGGGATTCTCCTCGAAGTAGAAGTCCACGCTGTAGCAACGCATTTGCTTGTTGCAGGTAATGGTTACCGAGGGCGCGTCGATATCCAAGATAGCCACAACAGGCTCTGCCTCTACGTCTTCCTCCGAAGCATCCACCTGCAACAGTTCACCCTTGTCGCAATCGCCCTCAAAGCCCTTCTTGACCATGCCATTGATAACCAGTCCCTTGATGGGCTTGGCTGCGGTGAAGGTAATGGTCTGACCTGCGTTACAGCCAAAGTATGCAGTTACAGTCTCGCTGCCAGCATGCTGTCCGCCCATGGGGCAACTTACCAGAATGTTGTTCTTAATGAACGAATAGGCTGCGTTTGAGCCTGTGGCTCCGTTGGGAGTTACGCTCGTGGGCTCGCTGTATTTGTAGTTGGGGTCGAGATTGCCAGTCTCTTCGTTGTTGCCACCATTGTTGTTACCACCTTCTACCTCGCCAGTCACCACAATCTTTTTGATATAGACAGACTTGGAAGCGCGTGTGATGGCGATGACAATGTCACCACTGGTAGCATTGCCTGTAAAGGTCTTCTCAACGTTAGTTTCCTTCTTGAGCATTTCCTTGCCCCACTCCTTGCCAGCAACGCTAAGTGCCAGAGTGTTTTGATTATCGATGTTGCTGCTGCAGGTAACTACCACCTTGGTGACGTTTTTCACGCCCTTGAGGGTGATGTTGGCATCGCTTGTGAACTGTGAACCGCGATTGTCAGCCTCATAGCCAAGGGGAGCTTGCGAAGATGTCCAGGGACTTGGAATCTTGCTACTGAAATCGTACACTACATCGGCAGCCAGGCTTACCAGGCTTACGAGTAAGAAACTGAATAGGGTAATGATTTTCTTCATACGCTTTTTGTTTTTAAGTTAATTGAGTTTTTGTTATTTATGGAAATTTCTATGAATGCCAGGCTTCAGAAAATTGACTTAGTTCGATGAGGCCTTTCATCGAACTAAGTCAATAATTGTTACGCTAAAAGTCATCAAATCACTTGGCCATCATCTTCTTGGCTTTCTCCACAGCCTTCTGGTAGGTCTTCACGGCCTTGGCATTGCCACTCTTCTGGGCATCGTAGAGAGCCCATAGGTTACAAGCCCCGGTAGCATTTATCTGTGCCTGTGTGCTACTGGCGGCGGCGGCCTCCTGTGCAGCCTCCTCCTCGGGACTGGCATAGGCATGGCGATAGCCCTTGGTCTTGTTCCATTCGCCACGGGTGAAATCGGGGAATGCTACAGAGGCACAGTTGTGGTCCATAGAGAGTGTGCCCAATTCTGCCAGACAGCACCACTCTGCCAAGTCATAGACATCCATGTCGAGAGGAAGACCATTCTGCAAACAGTAAACCAATCGGCTGTCCATGATGAAGTCCATGCCACCATGCCCCATCTCACGCCCCAGTTCACCGTACTTGGCCAGGATGGGGTGGTAGTACTTCTTAATCAACTCGTCCTGTGCCTCTTGTGGAATGAAGCTGTGACCACTCAGGTCGTCCATCTTGGTGGCTAGACTGCTCTCCTTGACAGCATCGCCCGTAAGTGAGAAGTGCTGTTCAGGATATTTTGTGGCATAACCCTTCTCACCTATGAGTTTGAAGAGTCGATTGTAAGGCTGTGGGGTCATGGTGTTATGCTGGATCTGTACCATCTTGCCGTTGGCAGTACGCATGAGTGTGGTTGTCTGATCGCCATTGCGATATTCCTTACAAGGCTCACCCGTTTTCTTCTCTACCCATTCCTTGCCGTGTACGCTCTTGGTATCCATAGCTACAAGGGTGGTGAAGCGGTCGCCACGATGAATGTCGAGGCATTGAGCCACGGGACCCAGTCCGTGAGTGGCATACACATCACCACGGTTCTCCATGTTGTACTTCATACGCCAGTGGAGGTCCTTACTGTCGCTTCCGTCGGGATTCTTCCAATAGGCATCCCAGAATGGGTCGAGGTTGTGGATATAAGCACCCTCTGCAGCTACAATCTCGCCAAACACGCCAGCCTGGGCCATGTTCAGCGCGTTCATCTCGTAGTAGTCGTAGCAGCAATTCTCAAGGATGAAGCAATGAAGGCGCATCTTCTCGGACAGGTTGATGAGTGCCCAGCATTGCTCAAGGTTCATGGCCGAAGGCACTTCGATGGCAGCATGCTTGCCGTTCTCCATGGCACATTTGGCTACGGGGAAATGATGATCCCAGTCGGTGGCAATGTACACAAGGTCGATGTCGTCACGCTGGCAGAGTGCCTCGTAACCGTTAGCGCCACTATATACGTCGGCAGGAGGAAGTCCTTTGGCACGCAGGGAATCTTGACATGCCTCGGCACGCCTGGCCTCGTAGTCGCAGAGTGCCACTACCTGTGTGCCGGGAATATGTGTGAAGCGTTGCACAGCCCCAGGGCCACGCATACCCAAACCCACAAAACCCACGCGAACGGTCTTCAGTTTGGGAGCTGTCAGCCCCAATGCACTTTGTTGCCCGGCAGGGCGCTCAGGAGTGTCCACAACGATGGTTCCCTCATTCCAATGCCACTTGGTGCTTGGAGACAGGCTTTGTGCATAACCGTACATCATGCTGCACAGGCTAATGGCAAATGCAATCAGTCTTTTCATAAGCAAAAAAATAGTTTCTTTATTGATTCGATGGTGCAAAAATAGGCATTCAATGTTGAATATGCAAACGAATGGAAGTGTTTTTCGAGGAATACACAAATTTTATGCATCCGTACTTTGAAATTAAATAAAATATGTGTACTTTTGTGTTGCAATCATAAAAGGCTAAGCCAATTTAAAAAACTGTTGTGGTAATGAGAAAGAAATTTTTTGCAGTTGTGATGCTTCTGCTCGGAGTGGCAAATGTGAATGCTGACCGCCTGGTGGGTGGTGACCTCTCTATGGTGCCTGCCTATGAGATCTCGGGTGACCAATGGCTTGATGCCAAGGGTGAGGAAGTGAGCGACCTGCTCACATACGTCAAGGAGCAATGTGGATGGAATGCAGTACGTGTCCGCTTGTTTGTTGACCCCTCGAAGGATGCTTACAAAAGCACCTGTCAGGATCTTGACTATGTGAAGTTGCTGGGCAAGCGCATCAAAGATGCCGGTATGACATTCCTGCTCGATTTTCATTACAGCGACACATGGGCAGATCCAGGTGCGCAGCAGATTCCTGCCAGTTGGACCGACCATACACAGAAGGGACTCTGCAAGAGTGTTTTCGACTATACCTATGAGAGTGTGCAGGCACTTGTTAACGCCGGTGCCAAGCCCGACTATGTGCAGATAGGCAATGAGATTACCTATGGCCTGTTATGGAATACGGCTGACGGGAAATACCCCACGGACAAGAGCAGCTATGCCGCTGTGGGCTACTGTACCACTTGGGAGAATGACTATGCCGCCGATAGTGCTTGGCCCAGAACCGCAGCTCTGCTCGACAATGCCGCACAAGGCGTACATAAGGCTTTCCAGAACCTGGGATTGGACAGTACCAGCGTAAAGGTGGTGGTGCATACCGAGCTTTCGGGTTCAAGCAACGGCGACAACTTCTACAAGCACATCCGTACGGCTGGATTCAACAACTATGATGTCATTGGTCTGTCGTACTACCCCACGGAACATGGCGACCTTGCCTCGATGGGACAGATGCTGACCATGTTGAAAAACGACTTCCCCGAGAAGGAGGTGCAAATAGTGGAGACTGGCTACTATAATGAGGGTAAGCATACCACGAAATATGATTATACCGCCAAGTGGCCCTATACTGCCGCAGGACAGTGCACTTTCCTGACGGACCTCGTAGCCAGACTGAAGCAGTTCGATAACGTGAATGGTCTCTATTACTGGATGCCCGAGGAGTGTGGAAACGGACACAACCAAACTGTATGGGACTATACCTTCAACCGTGGTTTCTGGAAGTGCAGCAGCTCAGCAGCACACTCCATGGTGACTACCGCTACGGGTGCCGCTCCCATTCAGGTGCTCAAGAATTTTTTAAACGATGAGGTGGAAGAAGGTACTTTCAAAGCCTCCGACTACTTTGAGAACCTTGATTTTGAGACGGGCGATTTGACGGGATGGAACAAAGACCAGTCGTGGACTACCATGTGGCCCAACAACATCTCTTCGTGGGCAAGTGCCGAGGTGGTGCAGGGTAGCTATACCTTGGAACTCTGGAATGCCTCTGCCTCTGAAGGTTCTGTCATTTCTGCTGGAGCCACGGTGCCCAATGGCCGTTATACCATCTCCTGCAAGGCACATGCCAACCAGGACGGCTTCTATTTGTGGGCCAACAAGAAAAAGAGTGCTATTGCTGCCGGAGAAAATGCTATGTGGAGTGTAACCACCGATGTGACAGGCAAGACGCTTGAGTTTGGCATCGGCATCGTGGGTAGCAGCACGGAGCGCTATCTGTATGCCGATGACTTCACCGTGACATATGTGGGTGAGGCCATTGGCGATAGCGAGGAAGATGTAATTGAAGGTGATAAGACCGACAACTATATTGACGCACAGCAGCTGGAATATGCCTTGTGGCCTGAGAGTGGAACGGCTGGTGTGGTAAGCGGTCAGAAGGCAATAGGCATCGAGGTGGATGGTGTAATCGACATTCCCAGTATCATCACGGTGGATGAGAAGGATTACTATGTCACCTATATTGAAGCTAATGCCTTTGCCAACAATACCACCCTTACCGATGTGTCCATCGGAAAGAGTGTGTATGAGATTTTGGGTTCGGCATTCTCGGGTTGCTACAACCTGAAGAGTGTGACGTTTGCCGATGACTCAAGCTTGGGTAGCATTGCCTCATGGGCATTCCACAACACAGCTCTTGAAAGCGTTACCGTTCCTGCTGGTGTGAAGACGATTCCCGAAGGCTGTTTTGCCAAGTGCTGGGCGCTGAAGAGTGTCAAACTGCTGGCAGAGGACCTGACTAGTATTGGCAAGTTTGCCTTCTCGACATGGGCAGAAGAGGGTTGCGAACGCAGTTGGAGCACCTTCGATGATGGCTTCATGATCTATGCTGCCACAGCACCTGCCATCGATGTCAATGCCTTCCATCCTGAGGATATTGCCAATGCCATACTCTATGTCTATCCCGGCGAGGAGGAGAATGAGGCATACACCTCATTGGGTTTTGCCGAGGTCAAGCCCCTCAGCGATGTCACTCCCGACACATCATGTAAGATTACCGTGAATGGTTTGAAATATGCCTACTGGCTCAGCAGCCTTGAAGGAGATGAAATGTCGCATGCTACTGTGATGGGTTATACCCAGGACATACCTGCCGTGCTCGAAATCAGCGACTATTTGGAAGGTGTGGTTGAGGAGGATGAAGATCCCACAATCAATGCCATCAATGCTTGGGCGTTGCAGGATGCTCCCATCTCGAAGGTAGAGATCAGCGACCTTGTGACAGAAATCCCCGAGGGCGCCTTTGCCGGTTGTGCTTCGCTTGTTGACGTGGTATTGTATGGCAACATCAAGCAGATTGGTGACTTTGCCTTCTCGAACTGGGCTGAGGAGGGATGTGTGAGCAAGGGCTTCAAGAATCAGGATGCTTATGTAGGTTTCCGCAATGTGGTGATATACAGCAAGGAAGTACCCGAGATTAGTGCCAAGGCTTTCTGTGTTTCGGATGTAGCAGAGGCTACCCTTTATGTCAACGAGGCTCTTGTGGCCGATGCCAAGCTCAATGCTTTGGGCTTCAAGGCTGTCAAGCCCATCAAGGAGTATGTGGATGCCATTGCTGGCGTAATGGCAGAGGGTAATGCTGGTGCTGCTGTCTTCGATCTCTCTGGTCGCAAGGTGGCAGGCAAGTCACAGCATGGCGTGTATGTTAGTAATGGAAAGAAATACGTGAAATAAAACATTAAAATATGAATATTGCAATCGTTGGAACCGGTTATGTCGGTTTGGTAAGTGGCACATGTTTTGCCGAGATGGGTGTGCATGTGACTTGTGTGGATGTAAACGAAGAAAAGATTAACGCGTTGTTGGAGGGCCAGATTCCTATCTACGAACCTGGATTGGATGAGATGGTACTCCGCAATCATCGTGAGGGTCGTCTTAACTTTACTACCGACTTGACCAGTTGCCTGGATGACGTGGACATCGTGTTTAGTGCCGTGGGTACGCCTCCCGATGAGGATGGTAGTGCCGACCTTCAGTATGTGCTGGCTGTGGCCCGCACCTTCGGTCAGAACATCAAGAAATATACCATTCTGGTTACCAAGAGTACGGTACCCGTGGGAACCGCTAAGAAGGTGAAGGCTGCCATCCAAGAGGAGTTGACAAAGCGTGGCGTGGATATTCCTTTCGACGTGGCTTCCAACCCTGAGTTCCTCAAGGAGGGTGCTGCCATCAAGGACTTTATGTCGCCCGACCGTGTAGTAGTGGGTGTGGAGAGCGACAAGGCTCGCGAACTGATGAGCCGTCTGTATCGTCCATTCCTCTTGAACAATTTCCGTGTCATCTTCACCGACATCCCAAGTGCCGAGATGATTAAGTATGCTGCCAACTCTATGCTGGCCACTCGTATCTCGTTCATGAACGATATTGCCAACCTTTGTGAGATTGTGGGAGCTGATGTCAACATGGTGCGCAAGGGCATCGGTACTGACAGCCGTATTGGAACCAAGTTCCTCTATCCCGGTTGCGGATATGGTGGTTCTTGCTTCCCCAAGGATGTAAAGGCACTCATCAAGACCGCTGAGAAGGCTGGCTACTCCATGGAGGTGCTCAAGGCTGTGGAGCGTGTCAACGAGAACCAGAAGAGTGTGCTCTTCAATAAGTTGCAGGCTCACTATGGTGGCGACCTGAAGGGTAAGGTTGTGGCTATGTGGGGACTTGCCTTCAAGCCTGAGACCGACGACATGCGCGAGGCAACGGCACTTGTCACCATCAAACTGTTGCTCGAGGCTGGTTGTACGGTACGTGTGTTCGACCCCATTGCCATGAACGAGTGCAAGCGCCGCATTGGTGAGACGGTGACCTACTGTAAGGATATGTATGAGGCTGTGCTCGATGCCGATGCCTTGATGTTGCTTACTGAATGGAAGCAGTTCCGTATGCCTTCATGGGGTGTCATCAAGCGTGCCATGAAGAATGCTGTGGTTATCGACGGACGTAACATCTACGACCCTGTAGAGATGGCAGAAGAAGGCTTCACTTACACCTGCATCGGACGATAAATTCTTCTTCCTGCTTCGCGGAAGGAAGGATTCAAAGGAAATATAAAAGTCCCACATTTACCTACTCTCATGGATGCTGAGTGGTAAATGTGGGACTCTTCTGTACGATTTAACCTCAGATTTTTGATTCATGAGGAGAGGCTTTTGCAGACGTGCAAAATGCAGATGCGGGCATCTCGACCGATGAATGAAACAAAAATAGCC
>JAKSLO010000005.1 GCA_024401185.1 Bacteroidaceae bacterium
TCCTCGGTTTTCTTTTGTTTTCTTTGGTTTTAATTATAGACCGCTTGCGGTAAAAGATATTTCTTTTTGGTACAAGCAACTGAACACCCTAATTATTTAATCATCACTAAGGGGCAAGAAAGGTTAGCGATTAACAACATGCTCCGTCAAGGTAACATAGTAACTGTTACCAAAATCACAGAGGGGGTAAGGCATTGTAATGTTCTATTATTATATTAATATAATAATAGCATTTTAGGACGTGTGGTACACTCCCTTGTTTTGGTAACTGATACTATGTTACCTTGGTTGCCAAAGCTGGCTGAAAGACAATTTTTGCTACATCACGAGGAAACAATTGCTACGTCGCGACGAATCAAGAAATTCGCGAAAAAAAGTAATAATTTCGCAATATCGATATGGCAAAAGCAACAGTTTTTTACATTTTTTTATATAAATTTATATAATGTAAAGGTTTTATTGCTATATTTGCGTATCAATAATTATTAACCAAAATTCTACCATTATGAAAAACATCAATATTTTAAAATCATTAGGTTTGTGGTTAGTAATGGCTTGTTCTGGCACTGTTTCTGCACAAACCGAACATGTGACATTCCAGGGTGTATCGTTAGATACGTCAGTAAGCGAATTTCATAAGCAACTGGTTGACAAGGGTTATAACAATCCTTTCCATGATGCCAACTCCAACAATATCAAGAACCTGTTTGGCATGGTGTGGGACGTTCCCGCTATGGTCAGGGTGATTGGCAATGACGACACTCAGAAAGTAAGCGCTGTCAACCTGATGGCTTCTGCCATTCATTTCTGCAAGAACAAACAGGACAAGGACGAGCTGGAAATGGCTGCACGTCGACTTCACCTCATCTTCATGGTAAAGGCCCTTCAGGAGTATGCCTGCTATACCGAGAATGGCATGCCCTACTCTCTGGAGAATGCTCAGCTGGAGAAGAACGAGGACACCGGCGACCTGCACTTCCCTAAGATTTATATTGCAGACAAGAATACGCCTAATGCACCTTTCTTCGGTTTGATTGACGTCTATCGTCATGACACACCCCATAACATCGAAATCAAGGTAACCATTATGGATTTGAAAAACTCTAACATAGAGATCAAAAAGAGAGTTAGATAGTAATTGAATATTCTCCAAGACATGTATTGCCTCCGGCACGGTTTTCACTCTGTCGGAGGCTTTTTTTGCGCTTTCACTTGCATGATGCAAAAGTTTTCATTATATTTGCACAGAATTTATCAACGTAAATAGTACCAATGAAAAGATTTGCACTAAAACGTCATTTAGCATTAGGCATGCTTGCCCTGGCCACCTCTACCCTTTCGGCTCAAAAAGTCAGCATCTACACTACGACGGAAAATGACACGTGGAGAAAGTCCACCACCTCATTGTCTGCCAAGAGCACAGCGAAGACGGTCGTCGAACTGACAGGTACGGAGAAGGGTGTGCCGTTCCGTGCATGGGGTACAACCTTTAACGAACTGGATTGGGACGCTTTCAACCTGCTTACCCGCAAGGAGCAGGACGAACTGATGCACAATCTCTTTGCCCCGGATGGTGACCTTCATTTCACGCACGGACGCATCAGCATGAATGCCAATGACTATGCCAGGGCATGGTACAGCTGCAGCGAGGTGAACGGTGACTTTGGCCTTAGGTACTTCAACATAGAGCACGACAAGCGCAACATCATTCCTCTGGCAAAGGCTGCACAGCACTATTATCCTGAACTGCAACTCTTTATGAGCCCGTGGAGCCCTCCCGCATGGATGAAGATCAACAACGACTATTGCGTACTGTCCAACAAATACAACCAGCAGGATCCTCGCAAGGACTATCTGCTTTACACAAAGCCCGAGGACATGGGTAAGACAGGTTCGGAGAACAGCCAGCTCGACCCCGACGAGATGAAGCTTCTGGGCGACCGTAATGGTGTGTTTCCCCGTCGTCTGGCTTTGCAGGACTATTTCATACAAGAGCCGAGGTATCTGCAGAGCTATGCCGACATGTTCTGCCGATTCATCGAACTGTACAGGGAGCAGGGATTGCCTATCACCAAGGTGATGTACCAGAACGAAGCCTATTCTTACACTCCCTATCCCGGGTGTGCCTGGACGGCCGAGGGTACGTTGAGATTCAACAACGAATACCTTGCCCCTACCCTTAGCAAGAAGCACCCCGAGGTGGAACTATGGATTGGCACGTTCAACACCAACCGTCTTGACTATGTGGAAAAGATATTGGATGACAAGACGTTGCAAAAGAATATTAAAGGAGTAGGTACACAATGGGAGTGCCGCAACAACCTGCCCGAAATGCGCAAGCGCTACCCTAACCTCCGCTTCATGATGAGCGAGAGCGAGTGTGGGGATGGCAGTATGGATTGGAAGGCCGGTGAACATACGTTCTTTCTCCTGTCTGACAATTTAGGCAATGGCTGTGACGAGTATTACAACTGGAATTTCATCCTTACCGACAATGGTATGTCAACGTGGGGATGGACGCAGAATGCGCTTGTGCAAGTTGACTCAAAGACCAATAAACCTCGATATACCGCTGAATATTATGCCTATAAGCATTTCAGCCATTTCATCACTCCAGGCACCGAGATGATTGCCTATGCAGGACGTTCGTATGAGAAAACGCCTCTGGTAATATTCAAGGACAAGCAGGGCAAACTCATCATTACGGCAGGCAACTTCACCGATGCCCCATCGTCTATGACGGTCAAGATTGGCAAGAAATATCTTGAAGTGAACACTAAACCCCATTCATTGAACACTTATTGCGTAGAATAATTATGAAAAGAGAGAATTTGAATCGTTTGTTTGGCATAGCTGATGACTCCACAAAAGAATCCGAGGTTATTGAAGGAATTGTGCAAGGTGTCAACTTCCGTGGCCCTAAGCTGTGGATTCTCGTCATTGCCGTATTCGTGGCATCCCTGGGTTTGAATACCAACTCTGCCGCGGTTATCATTGGTGCCATGTTGATATCACCCTTGATGGGTCCTATCATCGGTATGGGATTGGCAGCAGGCATTTACGATTTCGACTTACTCCGACGCAGTTGGCGCAACTACATCATTGCCACCCTGTTCAGCGTATTGACAGCCACGTTTTACTTCCTGATAACTCCTGTCAGTCAGGCGCAGAGCGAGCTCTTGGCACGTACCTCACCCACCATCTATGATGTGCTCATCGCCTTGTGTGGTGGTTTGGCGGGCATCATTGCCCTGGGCAGCCGTAGCCAGCGCACAGGTAATGTTATCCCTGGCGTAGCCATTGCTACAGCATTGATGCCTCCCTTGTGTACGGTAGGCTTCGGCCTTGCCACCATGAACTGGAACTATGCATTGGGGGCGCTCTTCCTCTTTATCATCAACACCATCTTCATCGCCCTTGCCACGTTGCTCGGCAGCGTCTTCATCATGAAGTTCAAGAAGAAGACTTTCCTTGATTCTGCCAAGGAGAAACGTGTGAAGCGTTCCATTATCACCCTTGTGGTTCTTACCATCATTCCTGCCGTCTTGCTTACGATTGGCATGGTGGCCGAGAACAACTTCAAGTTGCGCGTAAGCCATTTCATCAAGAATGAGATGAATTTCCCCATGGCACATGTAATCTCGCATACCGAAGACTTCAAAAAGAAGACATTCGACGTTGTACTGATAGGTAGCGAGGTGGATTCGTTGTCGCTGAAGGAGGTTGAGGAGCGCCTGAAGATATACGACTTGGATGAAGTAAAGATGAACGTCATACAAGGCAATTATACCTCGGAGACGAACGATTTGCGTGAGATACTGAACAACAATACCGATGAACGCCACAGAACAGAAGCCATTATCGCGCAGCAGCAACAGCAGCTTACCGAGACGGAGGGCAAACTGCAGGAATATACCGGTATGCGTGAGTTGGCATCCCAGGTGCTGACCGAGCTGAACGTGCTGGTTCCCGATTTGGAGAGTGTTAGTTTGGCTCGTGGAACTACAGCTCTGAACGATAGTGTTTATGGCATGGTTACGGCCATCGTCAAGGTCAATGCCAAGCTTGACGACAATACCGTAGGGCGTCTTACCGAGTGGTTGCGTCAGCGCATAGGCGAGGATAATGTCAATGTAGTTTTCCAAACACAGAAAGCTAAGGAGGGGAAGAAGAAGTAATGGAACTCTCACAGGTAGCATTACTCTTGGTAATGTGCATTGGGGCCTCGTTCGTGCAACGTGTCTCTGGCTTTGGCTTTGGCATTTTCATCATGACGGCCCTACCCTATCTTATGCCTTCCTATGCAGAGGCCACCACCCTCTCAGGATTGCTGGCAAGCGTGACATCGTTGGTCATTGTGGTTCGGCATTACAAATACCTTGACTGGCATAAGCTGGCATTTATTCTTTCGGTGTTTCTTGTCGTGTCGTTCGTGGCCATCAACTTTGTCAGTTCGGCTGGTGATGGACTTCTGAAGACATTCCTTGGCATCATCCTCATCTTGTCAAGCGTGTGGTTCCTGTTCTTCTCCCATCGTGTCAGCATCAAGCCAACCCTACCAGTACAAACGTTTCTGGGTTCGCTTTCCGGCGTCATGGGCGGATTGTTTGGCATGCAAGGTCCACCAGCCGTGCTATACTTTGTTGAGACAACAAAAACAAAGGAGGAATACATGGTACTTGCCCAAACGTATTTCCTCCTTGGTAATGTCATGATGACAGGATATCGTGCCTACTATGGCTTCCTTACTCCTTCTGTGGGATATGCTTGGTGCGTAGGCATAGCCGGTGTGTTGTTGGGCACCACGTTGGGTGCATGGGCTTTCCGTTTCCTTTCTATCCCGAAGCTTCGCATCATTATTTATCTCTACATGACTGTCAGCGGAGTGGTTTGCCTGATATCCTGACGCGGATACCTTTTACTTTTTCTTCTTGAAATAGTTGACCACCTGGTCGGCTATGGCTTTCATACCAGCTACCGAGGGGTGTCCTGCCTGCTTGTCCACATCCTTCAACTCAAGCAGGTCGATGCCATAATGCTTGCAGATGGTGCGAACACTCTCGTTAATCGACTCCTTCAACTCAGAGTTGAGTATGAACAGCACCTTTGCCTTGGGGTATTGGCTGCACAAACCCCAGCACATCTTAGCCATGGCAGGACGGAAGCTGAAGAGTTCCTCCTTCGTCCATTCTCCATACTTGTACTCACCGATGGGAGCTCCTGCCCAACTGTCGTTGGTAGCAGCACAGACAAGAATGATGTCAGGTTCTCCGAGGTTGGGCATACGGGTGATGAAGGCACGAGGGGTGTAGTCAGCCTTACCGTAGCCGGTGCAGCACACCGTACTGCCGCTGTAGGCATTCACACGATCCACCTTCCATCCCATTCTCTCCTTTACCTGCCACCACCAGGTTTGCTCTACCTGCTTAACGTCGTTGTCCTTTCTTCCCTTGGCAAAATACCAAACCTCGTTGGTGTCGGGGGTCAGGTAACCCTCAAAGGTAGAGTAACTGTCACCAAAGATGGTAACACGCAAACTGTCCTTGTCTGCTGCCTGTGCCACACATGGCAGCATAAAGATGGCAAGAAGTAATAAATACTTGATGTTCTTCATTTTAATATGTTTTGATAATCATTATCTAAAAGTACGCAGAATGTCTATTTCTCCTTCACAAAAACCTCATTAGCCTTGCTGTCAAGGTAGATGATGGCAGGGTCGGAGCTTTCTACCGAGTGCATCAGAACTAATCCTTCTGGCATTTTCCAGAGCTGTCCCTGTGTGGTGAGTGTAGGTTCCCCGTATTGTTCAGTCAGCAACTCAAGTATCAGGTCATCCTTTGCATTTTTGGGCATTACCTGTACCTTGTACACGGTTTTCGACTTCTTTGAATAGTGCACCTGAAAGTAGGTGTCGTGTCCCAGCACAAAGCCATAGAAGATGAAGTACTTGTCTCCACCCATCTTTCTCTTGAGTTCATATTTCTCCTTCAACTGTTCCGTGAAAGAATCTATGTCGGTTCCCAACTCAAAACCATTAAACTTTAAGTGTCCCACAGATTCCTCGTTGTTCTTTTCCTCTGCAACCTGTGCCTGGGTGTTTTGCGCACACATGGGTTGCGACAACCATGTGAGGGCATACATCATCATAATTAGTCCTTTTTTCATATTAAGTCGCTTATTAGTTTCAGATTTTACTTATGTGTCACAAAGTTACACCTTTTTTTAATTATTCTCTTCAATTATCATCATTTTTTACATCTTTATGATTCAAATTTTGATATTTGAACAAAAAAGTGTAACTTTGTGGCTCATATCTATATAATAACACAAAAAGAATGAAGACAATTCCAACTATCTGCGCCATGATGCTTTGCCTCTCATCGCACGCAGAGACACTTAATGATACAGAACAGCATGCTGTGGCAGAAACGCCTGCCAGCGAGAGTGTGTGTAACGACGAGGCATTTCTCAATTCTAATTACTGGACCTTGCAGCAAAGCGTCATGCCTGCACAAAAGGAGTGGAAGCGCGATGCTGCCGTGACGGCACCTAATTTTGGTGGATATTTTGTGGGTTCCTATAAGTACGACGACTCCAATCATGCCACGCATGGTGATGGTTTTGGCATCAGGTACGTACGTCTGTATCTGGATGGCATCGTGTTCAAGGATTTCAAGTACCGTATTCAGTTAGAGGTGAATGGATCTCCACACATCAAGGATGCCACGCTGGAATGGATTCACTACAAGGGCTTTCAGGTCAAGGTGGGACAGTTCAAGCGTGCCTTCAGCTACGAGAATCCTTACAATCCCTGGAATGTGGGTACGGGTGACTATTCACAGCTGACAAAGAAGTTAGCAGGCATGGGCGACCGCTGTGGCGAAGCATCAACAGGTGGTCGTGACCTCGGTGTACAATTACAAGGCGACCTCTTCAAGGCTAAGAGTGACGGCCATTACCAGTTCCACTACCAGGCTGCGGTTTATAACGGACAGGGCATCAACAACAAAGACCTCAATAACAGCAAGGACTTCATGGGTACTATCCAGTGGTCGCCCATCAAGAACCTTTCGTTGGGTGCATTTGGCTGGAGCGGTTCCTGGTACAGCTCCGACAAGAAAATCAACGTGGATCGTAAACGCTATGCCTTTGGTGTGAAGTATGAGGACGACAAGAGCGGTTGGAGTGCCCGTGCCGAGTATGCGCGTTCCAAGGGTCATAAGGCAAGCGACTGGGATAGTGCAAACGGCACGTGGACGGCAAAGAGCCTCAGTCAGAATGGAGGCGACAAGGCCGATGCATGGTACGTCACGGTAGGTGTTCCTGTATGGCGTTGGATCAAGTGCTATGCCAAGTACGATGCCTATCGTGACTATGCCACCAACTCATCCCTGCATAACATTTACAGCATCAGTTGCAACCTGCAGCCACACAACAACCTGATGCTTCAGTTGCAGTACAACTATCATGACGACAAGACGGCTACTGCTCCCGAGCGTCATTACAACCAGTTGTGGGCACAAGCTTATGTAAGATTCTAAAACTTAACACAGAAGTCTATGAAACAATTATTTGTATTTGCATTCCTATTATGTAGCCTTTGTGCCAAGGCACAGGAATTTGTGGCTCATCGTGGCAATATTCCCGGCAGCTACAACTATTGGTTTTACGATCCCCAAACCACTCCCGACCCTAATGCACATTTCCCTCTGCTAATCTTCCTTCACGGAAAAAGCCTGAGCGGAACCAACCTTGACAAGGTCAAGAAGTACGGCCCTATCAATGCTGTGGCAAAAGGTAGGATTATCGACAGTTACATCATGGCTCCACAAAACCCTAAGGGGCCGTGGGATCCTGAGAAGATATGGAAGATTGTGGAATGGGCCAAGAAAAACTATGCCGTGGACACCACACGCATCTATGTGTATGGCATGAGTTTGGGTGGTTATGGCACACTCGACTTGGCTGCTCGTTATCCCGACCAGATTGCGGCTGCTATGGCCATGTGTGGTGGTGCTACCGCCAAGGATCTTAGCGGACTTAGCAAATTGCCCTTATGGATTGTGCATGGCACGGCCGACACAGCTGTTCGTGTAGATGCTTCCGACCGAGTGGTACAGGCCATCAAGAACACAGGTGACGATTCACGCCTTATCTATTCCCGTCTGCCGGGAGTTGACCATGGCCGATTGGCACGCATCTTCTACCTTACACTCCCCTACGACTGGCTTTTCAGTCATTCCATCAACGACCCCAAGCGTGAGTGCAACAAGTCATTCATACTTACCAATGCCATGATGGATGATGCCTATAACGACATCCGAAACATAGAACCGGAAGTCGAGCCCGAATAATCACATCACCTTCACCTCATCCACGCCATTAATGTTGTAGATGTGCTTTTTGGCATTTATCATCTCACCTACCGAATGCACATAGAAGCAGATGGTACAGTTAACCAGTTCGTCCACCGTGTTCGTGGTAAGCGATTCTATGTTCAAACCAAGGTTATTGCTGATGTGCTCAATAAGATCTACGAGCAGATGATGGCGGTCGATGGCCGTGATGCGGAACACTACCGGATAGATGGTGTTTTCCTCCTCTGGCAGTTCGGCAGGCAACACGTTATCGCCATACTTTGATGCCATGAGGATGGCATGCTGGCAACTGCGTCGATGAATGACGATGCCCCCATCATCCTGTCCTTTGATGGCTATGAGGTCACCTCCCGGCAAGGGACGGCATACGGGACACAGATCGTATGCCTTCTTCAGCTTGTTAAGCCAGTTCTTTATCTCATTCTTAGCCACATAGGTTGACACATGATCCAACCAGTCGGCCTTAGGATGAATGTCGTTGTCGAAGGTGATTTCCACACAGTCACCTCGTTTCAGTTCTGTCTTGATGGACGACAGCTTGCCGTTGATATGCGCGTAACGGGCATGCAAACCATAATCAGCTCCCAGTTTGTAGGCAAAATCAATGGCTGTACTACCCTGTGGCAGTATCACGCTCCTACCGTTGGGGGTAAACACCAGCACGTCGTCATAGTATAGTGAGGTGGAAATCTCCTCCAGCAGGTTCTCCTCGTTGCCCTGTCTGGCAATATCCATCAGCACGTTCCTGAATCGTTTTATCCAGTCGCCAATGTTGTCGCCTATCTCTGCCATACATCCCACCTTGCTTGTCTCAACCATACGGCGCGAACATATCTGAATGTCTTCCCACACACCACTCTGACTCAGCAGCATCAGTCGCAGACAGCGGTATGAGTTCTCCTTGGCTTGGTCGATGAGGTTCTGGAAACTGCCTGGCCTCTCCTTGAAGTAATCGGTCAGGGTGGAGTAAATCTTTACGCATACACTCTTTTCGCTCAAGGGCATACGGCACTTGGTATAAGTGATGCGTATGTAGTATCTGTTCTCAATATGGTGGAAGTCAGACTTCTGCTGCTTCATGCGACGCCAGATAGAGTAAGGACGGCGATAATAGACCTCGGCCTTGGCCTCAATACCCACATTCTGCAACACATACTCAATGCGGTTGGTAAAGGCTTTCAGACGCTCCGAGTCATGTTTGGCATCTTCGGCAATCCATTTTTCCAGATCGTTGTATTCCTGTTCGCAACGATATTTGAAGCTCAGGTTCTCCAAGTCACTCTTTACGTCAATCAATCCCAGGCGGTTGGCTAAAGGTGCATAGAAGGCATCCGTTTCACCCGCTATCTTCATCTGTTTGTCGGCACGCATGCTGCCCAGCGTACGCATGTTGTGCAGGCGGTCGGCAATCTTCACCATCAGGGCACGGATATCAAAATGCAGGGAGTTCAGCAGCTGTCGGTAGTTGTCCACCTGTTTGGTGGTGTCGTAGTGATCCTTCTTTTTCTTGGTCACCACATCCACCAGAAAAGCCACATCGTCGCCAAAGCGCAGTCGTATGTCCTCAAGTGTGTAGTCGGTATCCTCCACTACGTCATGCAGAAAAGCCGTAATGACACAGTTGGCATCCAGACGCATCTCTTCCGACGCAATCTGTGCTACTGCAATGGGGTGGATGATGTAGGGCTCCCCACTTTTACGCTGTTGGTTACTGTGTGCTTCCTTGGCCAGGTTAAAGGCTTCACGCAAGCGAAGCATATCCTTCTCGCTGCAACGGCTTTGCATGGCAGCAAACACTCTTTCTGCTCTTTCGTTTATGTCGTACATACGTAAATTCGTTTGACGATGACAAAATTACAAAATAATGTTAAATAGTGTTGCCAAAACGAAGTTTTTTTTTTAACTTTGTTGCCAAATTTATAAAATCAGGTAAATAATAGATATAAATCTTAAATTATACCAATCATCATGAGACAAGCAAGAACCAAGATATTCCATCTTGAGATGGAGGGTCAGCACTATTATTTTGGCTCACCCAAGGCTATTTTCGACATCATGGGCGAAGAGAAGATGGGCATGAAGTACAGTTCTTTTCATAGCAATATCACGTTGAAGCCAGGCGATGTTTACACCAACCGCCGTCATGGATACATTATCCGTGTAGGTCTTCTTGGACAAGCCAAGACAAACCGAAGCAACCGTTGGCAGGAAATCATGAACGCCAATAACGCCAACCTGAATGCACAGGCACAACCCGAAGCCAACGTGCAGCAGGAGGTTGTGGCACAGCCCGAAGCCGAGGTAAAGGTAGCTCAGGCACAACCTACTACTAAGGAAGCTCCCGCTGCCACTCCCGAAGCAGCACCCGTGCACAAGCCACGTTCCAAGAAGAAGAATGCCGACATACCCGAGCAACTCACTTTGTTCTAAACATTTAGGTTACAACATACTATTTCAACGCACTTTTGCCTCCTGCGAAAGTGCGTTCATAGATTATATGCCTCTCTTATCTGTTAACCCTGTGATGCCATGTTGAAAAACAAACTACTGCTCTTTACCCTTGCCTACTGTGGTGCCTTATGCCCCCTCGGGGCGGCATCCATGCCCAAGCCTAAAGGCAAGGCGGAAAAGAAATGGCGCACCATAGCCAGCATACAACCCGTACACGTTGATTGTCCGCAAGGCAACGCCCCTCTCCTGCCCTTCCAGGTATGGGTCACTTACTCCGACGGCAACCATGAATGGCGACAGGTGCGATGGACAAATACCTCCACCAGTACCGAACGCAGTCAAGCCGACTTTGCCATAGGCAGACAATATACCGTGCAAGGCTTTGTCACCGGCGACAACACCACCGAGCAGGGCTACCCTGTGGTGGCTCATGTCAACGTGGTCAGCACGCCGGCTTCGCCTTCCCCCCTTCCCGTGGCTCATCCCCTCCCCTTGGCGGATGTGCGACTGACGGGCGAGAACCGACTCACGCACAACCGCAAGCTTGATGTGGAGGCTCTGCTACGTATCGACTACAGGCAGATGCTCTACAACTATCGCGACACATACGGTCTTCCTACCGAAGGCTATCCCGTGGCCGATGGATGGGATTCTCCCACCACCAAACTCAAAGGTCATGGTACAGGGCATTATCTCTCTGCCCTGGCTTTTGCATACGCTACAGAAACAGATGAGGATGGCAACCATAAGTCGCAGCTTCTTAGCACCATACGCCACATGGTGAATGCTATGCGCGAATGCCAGGAACGCACTTTCGTATATGACGAATCCCTGGGTCGCTATCGTGAGGCACGTGACTATGCCCCTGAGGAGGAGTTGCTTGCCATGAAGGGAAAGTGGACAGACTTTGACCAGTACAAGAAGGATTATACGCACTACGGATACGGTTATATGAATGCCATCCCAGCCGCCCATCCTGCGCTCATAGAGTGCTACCGAGCCTACAACAACGAGGACTGGGTATGGGCTCCCTACTACACCATCCATAAGCAGTTGGCAGGTCTTATTGACATTGCCCTTAACGTGGACGACAAGGAGGTGGCCGACAAAGCCTTGCTCATAGCCAAGGACATGGGTTTGTGGGTGTGGAACCGTCTGCATTACCGCACCTTCGTGCAGAGTGAAGGCACACAGCAAGAGCGTCGCTCACGTCCAGGCAATCGCTATGAGATGTGGAACATGTACATCGCCGGCGAGGTAGGTGGCATGCAGGAGTCGCTGGCTCGCCTGAGTACCCTTACAGGTGATGCTACCGAGCGTCAGCACTTGCTCGAAGCCTCCACCTATTTCGATTCACCTGCCTTCTTCCAGCCGCTCTCACGCCACATCGACGATGTGCGCACCCGTCATGCCAATCAGCACATCCCCATGATTACTGGGGCCTTGCACACCTTCCAGGCAGGTGGCGATGCCTATTATTATAATGTGGCACACCACTTCTGGCACATGCTGCAGGGACGCTATGTCTATGCCATGGGTGGCGTGGGCAATGGCGAGATGTTCCGTCAGCCTTATTCGCAGATGATGGCGATGAACACCAACGTGATGAGTTGGAACCACAAGACGCACCCCAACCCCGACCTCAACGAGACGTGCTGCGCCTACAACCTTGCCAAGCTCACCAAGGATCTCAACGCCTACCATCCTGACGATGCCCGCTACATGGACTATTACGAGCGTGTGCTGATGAACCAGATTGTAGGTTCGCTCAACCCCGAGCACTATGCCTGTACCTACCAGTATGCCGTGGGATTGAATGCCCGTAAGCCCTTTGGCAACGAGACGCCACAGTCGTCGTGCTGCGGAGGTACGGGTGCAGAGAACCACGTGAAGTATCAGGAGGCTACCTACTATGCCAACGATAGCACGATGTGGATTACCCAGTACATGCCTACTGAAGCATATTGGCGCGAGAAGGACGTCTTCATCTCGCAGTCGTGCACATGGCCGGCCAGCGATGTCACCATCAGGGTTAGGCATAAGGATGCCAACAAGAAGTCGCGCTTTTCCCTTAAGCTTCGCATTCCCTATTGGGCTACGGCCTACAAATACATCTCGCTTAATGATGAGGTCATCGCGCGCAACAGGTGGGCAGACGACAAGGTCAGCAAGCACAAGAAGCTGCCCGATGAACTGATGCCCTGCTCATACTATGAGATTCCCGAACGTGAATGGAGTGACGATGACAAGGTGACGATACACCTCTCATATAGTCCCCACCTTGACTTTGGCCCCGACAAGATGGATGTGGCTGCCACGGACGACAATCCGCTGGCTTCTTTCTCACCTTCCTGGCTGGCTACAGTAATGTACGGTCCTTTGGTCATGGCTACGCCCGATGTGCATACGTGGCAAGAGGCAGACTTCAACGTCTTGCCCGACCTTTCTAACCTCTCGCTCAACTATGCCCACGATGAGAAGGACGGCACGGGTGGTCCCCTCTACTCGCTCTCACTCTACGACTATACGGGTGTTTCTACGCTCTACGACCAACCTGCCCCGCATACCATCATCTTACAGCCCGACTACTACATTACCCAGCCCTCCACGCATTATCTCCGTCTGAATGTGTTAGGCAGAGCTACTACCAGCGAGAAGGAGCAACTGTCCCTCAACCGTCAGATGCTCGACGTAGCTTTGGAGACTGCCGAGCAACGTCATGGCGAACAGCAGACGTGGTTACAGATGACTGTCAAGGTGCCCGAGCATAGTCCATGGGCTCCTCATGGCTATGCGCGTTTCCTTGAGCAATGGCAACATGCCCAGGCGGTATCTGCCAACCGTGCAGCTTCTGCCCGCGAGGTCATGCAGGCAGCTTCTTCGCTCAACGTGGCACTCAACTCCATGCGTCCAGGCAATCTTGCCGAACCCGAAGACCTGCACGAGCTACTGCCCCTCCTCGACGAGGCGAATCGTCGTACGGAGAAGTCAGATACCCTTCGCGATGCCATACAGTATGCCCGCATGGTGGTGTCGTACGTCAACGATGGAAGTGGCACCCGCGACATGATTCAGAAAGCGGTTGAGCTTTTAAAACCCGCCGGAAGGTAAAAGAAATTAAAGAAGTCACGAAGCATCGATTTGTCGAGACATCGAGTCAACGAAACATCGAAGCATCGAATTATCGAGACATCGAGTCAACGAAGCATCGATTTATCGAGACATCGAAGCATCGAAAATCGAATCAACAAATTATCGAATCATCGAAAACAATTCCAACATCATGAAATACCTACAATTCCAACATTTATTGCGCAGCAACGGCATACGCCATGCGTACAAGTGGGGAGCAGCCTTCGTGCTATTCCTCTCAGCCACCCTGGCATCAGCCAAGAGTATTGTCTTCACCCTCAACGATAAGGCAGGAACACGCGTTTATGTCCGTATTGACGGCGACGAGACACCCAAGCTCGTGATGAAGGGCGATGGCACCTTCTCCCTCAACGGCATCGAGTATGAGTTTGCCAACGTCAAGTGCTTTGAGTACAGCAAGACCGACTATACGGGCGAGAAGAACACCGTGGATGCCATACAAGACGTCTGCGACACCCCCCAGATGTGCCTGCAGGGCAACGTCATCACCTTGGCTGCCCAGCGCGATCTGGTGAGGGTGCTGAGCCTCGATGGCAAGGTGGTGCGCACGCTTCACCATGTGTCGAGCGTCAGCATGGAGGGTCTTACCCCCGGTACTTATGTGATTACTGACGGAGTTTCCACCCTAAAGATTCAAAGACGATGAAGAAGATACTTTTCTCTGTCCTTTGGCTCACCATGGCTGGTAATGCCATGGCACAAAATGCACGCCCCGACACCATATGGTTTCGCTACGACAACCGCTTCACACCCAACAAGGAGTACCCCATCGCTGCCTACGACACCATTGAACTGGGCGAATCGCGCATGACGCTTCGCAAACCCAATGGCGAAACAGGCGTGAAGACCATCAGCTATCAAGTCACTACGCCTGGCGTGTTTATGTTTACCAATCCTGGACGCTACCTTTACAAACCCTCGTCCATGAACTGCGACTTCACCAAGTCCACCAGCCAATGGTGCTTTGAGCGTTCGCAGGAGAGCGAGCATTTCGTGGTGTTCTGGGAGGACGGGGTGAGCTTCGACAAGAAGTACATCCTCGAACGTGCTGAGAAGGCATGGGATGTGTATGTCAACAAGCTCGGTTTCCTCACTCCTGGCAAGAGCAAGGGCACGGACAAATACAAGATTGTGATGCGCATGTACAAGACGGGCGACTGGGTGGCAAGTGGTAGTGGCGAGGATAATGCCGTGGGCACGCTCAACCTCTCCAAGTCGGCCTATCAGGCTCGTGGCGGACATACCGTGGCTCACGAGGTGGGTCACACCTTCCAGTTCCTTACCGGTGTGGACAACGCTTCCAAGGGTATGGGTGGCTTTGGCTGGGGCTTTGCAGCCAACGGAGCCGGCGACAACTGCTTCTGGGAGGATTGCGCCAACTGGCAGGCATACAAGGTGTATCCCGAACGTCAGTTTACCTACGATGAGTACTTTGACGGATACATGAACACCTGCCACCTCAACCTGCTGCACGAGGATGCACGCTACAACAACTGCTACTACCAGGATTACCTCTGCCAGGTGTTCGGACAAGACTTCATCGGACGCATCTGGCGTGAGTGCAAGCGCCCCGAGGACCCTGTTGATGCCATACGTCGCCTGCAGAACCTCAGTCAGGACGATTTCTCCAAGCTCATGTACGACTGCTTCGCTCACATGTGCACGTGGGACATTGACGAGGTACGCTCGTATGCCCATCATCGCATAGGTTCCCATCCCTACCGTCTGGAATCCCTACAGGTGGATGGAGAGGAGTGGTTCCAGCCAAGTGCAAAGTATTGTCCGCAGAACTATGGCTATAACATTACCGAACTAAAGGTGCCTGCCGCGGGTACTACTGTCAAGGTCAGTTTCAAGGGGTTGCCTGGTGAAGCGGGTTACAAGAGCGTGTATAAGAACCGTGCCGGATGGCGCTGGGGACTTGTCACTCTTATGGAGGATGGCAGCACGCAGTATGGTGACATGCAGAGCGACATTGAGGCAACGCTCACCTGTACCCTTCCTGAAGGAGCCAAGCGTATGTGGCTGGTAGTGATGGGTGCTCCCACTGTATGGTGGCATCATGAGTGGGATCGCAATAATGTCGCTCCCTCCACCAACGACGAGCAATGGCCTTATAGGGTACACTTCGAGGGTACGCATCCTGCTGCCATCAAACGTGTGTTCACGGCCGACGACTTCCCTGCCGACTATGTTCGTCGCGACACCACAATAACCGTGGAGGCTACCCTGGCACGTGCCAACGACTACTTAGGCGTCTATGTACAGTACGATACCGATGCTATAAGCGAGGCTTTGGGTCTTACCACCGAACAGCTACACACCTTAAAGTGTAATGCCTCTGCCAATCCACGTTTTGTAGCCATTGGCAGCAATGGTAGTGTCACGAGCAATACCACCACCTCAACTTCCAGCGCCACCGTACTGGGTCATTGGTTCACCACTGCGGGCAACGTCTGTGGCTACGACAACAACGCGGCCATTTATGCCGAGCTCTCCACAAGCGATTACCAATGCAAGGTAGGTCAATACCCCAACCGCCTTACTGCTGGCAAGACCTACACCATCAAGCAAGCCGTCTATCACAAGGTAGGCACCAAGACCTACAAGGCCACCATCGTGGTCAAGCTGCACGTCATCTGACGAGAAAGGCTGTGAGTCCGAATTTTTCAATTTATTTTGATTATACTATTAGGTTCTTACAGCCTGCACTCGGGGATAACACACTCTGCTTACGTCTGGCTTACGTCAAAACACGTAAGCCAGACGTAAGCCAATTATGCGCTCATAGGGTGCTGATTGGAGGAAAAACGTATGAAAACTGCACCATTTCTGCGTCAGTAAAGACAATTATTCAGTATTCGTTTTGTAAAATTTTTCACAAGAAAATGAACCTGAGTTAGTTTTTGGAGTCAAGAAATCAGGAGAGGTGAGAAGTTAAAGGACAATACGTCTGCAGATGAATTGTTAAGGCCATTGGGCTTGACGAAGTCCACTCGGTACAAGCCACAGGCAACGAACAACCCAAACGAGAAAGTTTCAGCATAATGCCATTTGATGCAGATTCCAGCTCATGGCATTATCATTTTTTGGATGACGGAAGGCGTTGGTCATCTTGCTACGAAAGTGATTTATCAACACAAAAAGAAGCACAGAGACACGGAGATTTTCTTTATCACACAAATCTCTGCATCTCTGTGCATTCTATATCTATAAGACTCACAAACCTAAAGAGGAGACAGGAGTCAATACATCAAGCTATTTTACCACAGTCTTCTTGCCTTTGTAGGTAATCTGTTTGGTCTTACCACCAATGACCTTGATTGTCATGGCAATAGGCTTGTTAAGACTGGCATCGCCCTGACGGTCGGAAATGCTGAGTGTACGCTTCTTATCATTCCACTTCAAGGTGAATGTAGAAGTGCCCTTCGACTCTTCGTACTCATAGCCATCACCATTGTCCTGATAGACCGTAAACTCGGCATCACGACCGGGATAAACCCTGATCTCCCAGGGGGTATCGGTATAGAGCTGACTGTACTCCACCGTCTGCGAGAGAGGTAGGATGCTACCCTCGCGCATGTAATGAGGAATGCGGTTGATAGCCGACTTCACCTGAAGGGTCTGACCACCCTCATAACGCTGGTTGGTGTAGGCATCGTACCAGGCATTGCCCTTGGGCAGGTAAACCGAACGTGATGTGCCTGCATCCGACTCAGGACCCTCTGGCGAAGCATCGGTGACAGGAGCCACCAGCATGGCAGGACCAAACATGAACTCATCCTTGATGTCGAGCACCTTGCTGTCCTGAGGATAGTCGAATGCCAGACAACGAGTCATGGTGTAGCCCTCCTGGGTGATGCGCGATGCCAGCGAATAGGTGTAGGGCAACATGCGGTAGCGCAGGTTGATGCAATCCATGATGGCATCGTAGAAACGTGTACCGGGTTCGCCAAACTGCCAGGGTTCGCGAGGAGTGTCGGAACCATGACTGCGCATCACGGGCAGGAAGGTGCTGTACTGCAACATACGCACATAGAACTCGCGATAGGCAGGATCCTTGCATCCGTTGGGATACTCACCGGCATAGAACCATGCCCATCCCTTACGGGTAAAGAAGCATCCGGCATCTACCGTCCAGTAAGGGCAACCGGTTGCCATGTAGTTAAGACCTGCGGGAATCATCTGCTTGAACTGCTTCCAGCTGGCATAGGTGTCACCATTCCACACGATGGTACCGTAGCGCTGCTCACCAGCATAGCTGCTTCGGGTGAGGTTGACCACACGCTTGGCACTACTTGCCTCACGCTGGTGCTCATAGATGCCACGGGCGTGGTAGAGAGAGAAGAGCTGACTGCGCTCATTGCCTAAGGCATCGCCAAGTTTCTTACTCTGCAACTTCCAGCGCTCCTCATGGTTGTCGGCACCATAGTTGGCACCACGGTTTGACCAGTCGGCATCCAGAGGCTCGGAAGAATCGCACCACCAGGCATCAAAGTCATTCTTGAAGAACTCGTTATTGGCATAGCTCCAGTAAAGGTCGCGTGCCTCCTTACGGAAGGCATCATATACATTCTGACCAGGGAACAGGTAACCGCGGTTCTTGAAATCGTCATACTGAGGCGAGTTTGACATATTGGGCCAGATGGAAATCATCAGTTTGGCATTCATGGCATGCACATCGTTAGCCATCTTCTTCTTGTCAGGGTAGCGCGAAGCCTCCATGCTCATAGTACCCCAGCTGCCATCCTTCCAGTAGTTCCAATCCTGCACAATGCAGTCGATGGGGATGTGACGCTTGCGGAACTCACGCAACGTGTTCACCAGGTCGTCCTGCGAATAGTAACGCTCCTTGCTCTGCGTATAGCCAAACACCCAGAGGGGCATCATGGGAACCTGTCCGGTAAGCCAGCGATAGGCAGCCACGGTGGCATCCATATTATGACCCTTCATGAAGTAATAGTCGAGCGCCTGAGCAGCCTCCACCTCTACCACGGTGCAACCATTGGCCTGGGTGTCGTCGAACATCATGGCACTACCGGCATCGAAGAGGATGCCATAGCCAGCCGTGGAGTTGAGCACGGGAACCATAGCCTTCAGGTTGTGCTGAGCCAGAAACTGCTTCTTGCCACGCAGATTCATATAGTCCTCCATGTGCTGACCCAAACCGTACATGGCTTCGCCTCTCTGCAACTGCAACTGCAGGCGATACTGCCAAGTGCGACCCACGGTGTCACGGCGCAACACGTCCATACGCTCCTTCTCGCCATCCACGGTCTTCTCAATGCGACGTGTCGATTCATCATAGATGACGTTCTCGGTAACCTGAAGCGTAGAGGGATGTGGATTGTCATGCTCCGACAGCAACGCCCTACCCTTATGGTCGCAATACGTAATCTTGCCCGTGAGGGTATTAATGCCCACCTGCAAACTGTCGGAATAGAGCACGACGCTTGAATCGCCCTGCTTAACATCCTTCAGATACGACTTGGAAAGCGCATCGGGATAGACCTCAGCATAGTTGCATACTCCAGTAGTATTCTTGTAACCAGCTTCGTGAGAGGCTATGACATGCACGATGTCGGGACGAACGAACGTGACATTGAGCAGACTTCCATCTGCCAACTTCACTTCTACTCCTTTTCCTTTCTCTACACTAACCTTATCAACATTAATCGCCGACGCACTGAGGCACGTCGACGATATAATTGTAAATAAGGAAATACGACGAAGAAATCTCATTGTATCCTTAGTTGTTTTGTCTTAGTTAATCAAATAAACCTTCTTGACACCCTTGTAAGAAGCCGTAACGGTGGCACGACCTGCTGCAATGGGACTTACCTCGAAGGTAACGCTGGGATCAGATGAGGTAGCCTTGATGCTTGAGTTGGCATTCAGACGGCCATACACCTGATAACGGTTTACATCACAATAGCCATTCTGGTTGGTGGCAAAGATGGGAGTGTTGCTCATCACGATGTTCTGACCATCAATGCTGATCTGAACGGTGGGAACCACGGGTGCCTCGCAAGCTACGCCATTCTTTGAGAAACCAATTCCGTGAATGTCAACCAAGCCACGGGGACGCTGGGGCTGCTGGGGCTGACGGCCACCGAAACGAGGCTGCTGCTGAGCTTCCTGTACCTCAGGACCCTCGACCACGAGATAAATGGCATGCTTGCCAGTAAGGCCCTCGACAGCAGGAACTGCGGCACTCAGCATAACGGGCTTAGTCTGAGGAGCACCCCAACCACGCTGGGGCTGAGCGGCAGCAGGAACGTCGATTACGGCAATCTCCTTGCCATTCCAGGTACTGTTGGCATAAGGACCATCGAGCATGACGTGGATCTTGCATGCCTGGGCACTGGGAGTTACATTGATGTTAATCTTGGTATTGTCGCCTGCCTTAGCACCAGCAAAAGGCTTGCAACCGTTTTTCTCGGCATCGAGGCCACCGAAGCCAAAGTACTTCCAACCTACGATGGCACCATTCTTCAAGCCACAAACGTCCTGAGAGTTGTTCCATACGTCCCAAGTGTCCTGCATGGCATTATTGTCGTTGATGTAGCAGGCAATACCAGCAGAATAGTACTTATAAGGATCAAGACCAAAGATTTGGAAACCTTCAGAGGTTACCTCAGCACCTGTGTAATGGTCGCCATTGGAAGCCAAAGCGCTCCACTCGTTGCCCTTCACATAGGGATCGTAACCGATGATGCGCACCTTACCACCCTTAGCCACGGGCTTCTTGTCCCACTCAATCTTGACGGGAGCCACCATAGCCTGACGGGCATTACCGAAACCACGGGGAGGACGATGATAGAACACGTACCACTGACCATTGATCTCCTGGAGAGAACCGTGGGTGTTGTGTGCAAAGTTGGTAGTGGTAAGCTTTGAACCATCCTCGTTGAGCACAACGCCACGAGAGTCAACCAACACACCACCTGAACGCCAGGGACCAAGAGGACTGTCGCCATAAGCATAGCGAAGAGCCGAGTTGGTAGAACCCAAGCCATAGTCGGGACCTGAGTAACCAGAGAATACCATTACATACTTGTTGCCAACCTGACGGATGGAAGAAGCCTCGAAGAAGTTGAACTCACCGGGGTTCTGACCCTTATAGAGTGCAGGATATTCGGTTCCCTTGGGGTCGCGCACCTCACCATAGCGTGAAGAAGCGGGGATGAAGTAGTCATGAATCTGAGTGCCAGGGCGCACGCTATACATGGTGTTCTGGTCGAGCTCAGCAGCTGTAGAGTGCTGGAAACCATAGAACACGTATGCACGGAAGCCCTTGTCATAGTCCTTATCCTTCTTGTCTGTTATGTTCTCGATGAAGACAGAGGGATCGAAGTCGATCATAGAACCCTGCTTGCAACGACGGCCATCCTCGCTGGCGTTGATGGGCACGAAAGGACCGTTGGGACGATCGCCCTTGGCCACCATAGCCACACGGCCATTACCACGAGAATGAGGATAGAGGTAATACACCTTCTTGCCATTCTCCTTCACCTCAACAAGGTCGGGTGCATACATGGTGTCCCACTGACCATCAATATAGTATTTGAAGAGTGAGCCTTCATTACGCCATTGTGAAAGGTCCTCTACAGGAGCTGACCACATACGAATGTCAGGACCGCAATAAGCGGTATTGGTAACATCGTGTGAACCGATAATGTAGGCACGATACTTGCCTGGATTGTCGGGATCCTCAAACACGCGAGGTTCACCATCGGGTACATGCTCCCAGAGGGGCAGATAAGGATTCTGGGCCTGTGTGCTGGAAGCCAACATCAGCGCAAAGGCCGACAAAATGTGTTTTGCTTTCATTTTGAAAAGAATAAAAATTAGTTTTTGCTAAATTAGTTTTAGATTTTCTGCAAAGATAATAATTAAAGATAAATATCTTAACCAAAAATTATTATTTTCTTAAACAACACCATTAAAATGCAACAAATACACCAATAATGGCACAAAATTGACACAAATTAGCACTTATGTAACATAAAATGTATCATAATCGCACAAAATGTATCGGTTTATTTGTACGATTAGCAAAAAGGTATTATCTTTGCATTAGCTAACAACCAAAATACAATAACCATAGACATGAAAGATTCTATTGTCAGCAGGATATACATACTGATTATTACTTGTCTTTTTTCACAGAACACACATAGTCAAACCAACCGTTTATATACCACGCAACAAGGATTGGCTACAAGTGACATATCGTCTTTGTGCATAGACAGCCGTGAACTGGCATGGATTGCCGGCAAGAACACCATCGGGTATTTTGATGGTGCTCAGTTCCATTACATCCCCAACAACGATTCTCGCACAGGACAACCCTTGTTCAGCAACGCATTGGCCATCACGGAGGACGAAAACGACAACTTCTGGGTAGCCACCAATCGTGGTTTGATGTACTTTGACAGTCACAAGCTGAAATTCGAGCACATCGAACTGAATGAGGATGAAAGCAACATAGGCGGTTATTCCATCAAGCAAATCATAGACATACCCACTCGCAAGAACACCAAGCTCATCATCACAGAAGGTTATGGTGTGCACTTTTTCGACACCAAGACACACAAGGTATTAGAAAAAGAAACCAAGAAACTGCAAGAGCAGATTGAGGAGTCGTTTGTTGTGAACGCACACATCGACACCCGAAACCGCATTTGGCTCTCCACTATAAGAAAAGACTTGAAATGCTATGATTGCAAGACACTTGAGCCTGTAGATTTTGAAATAACGCCAAGTGCAAGGGAGTTGATGCAGAAAAGCAACATGTCGGAAATAGTAGAGGTGAAAGAGAGAAAAGCACTCTACATGGCCACCTACTCGGGATTGCTGAAATTCGATGAGAAGGCACACCGACTGGAAGTAGTGACAAGCGCCATAGGCAAAAACATACAAGCCCTGCTCTACACACACAATGAGGAGCTGCTTGCCGGAACCGACAGCGAAGGAATATGGAAAATCAACGAAGACGACTCATTAGAGAAATACGAGGTGAGCGACCAGCAGTTCGACCTCTCATTCGGCAAAGTGCGCGACATGGTGCAGGACAATGATGGGAACATACTCATCGCCTTCCTACAGAAAGGTCTGCTCGTCATCCCTCATCGCAGGGATGAGTTCCGCTACCATGCCATCTCGTTCAACAAGAATGGGAAGAACACCTCATGTGTAACATCTATAGCTACCGATAGCAAGAACAACTTCTGGATAGGAACCGATGGCGCAGGTGTGTTCTGCACACAAGGAGCCAATCTCCAGACGGCAAGTCCTGTAAACCAAGGCCTTCGCTCGCTTTTGGTACAGTCAGTAGTAGTGGACAAGAGCGACAACATCTGGGTAGCCACCTACGGAGGTGGAGTGCAGCTATGGGCAGGCGACCATTTTGAGACACCTCATTGGCTGGAGATGCTTGCCAACATGAACATCAAGGGAATGCACTATGACAAGCTCAACAACCTGATCATTGTGGCGTCAAACGGAAACGGAGTCTTTGTGGTCAATCCCGAAACACACACGTTTGAAGGACGATGGGTGCAAGGACAAAGTGCATGGATCTCTACCGTGTACGTGGACAACGACGAAACCCTGTGGATTGGTGACGTGTCGGGTGTTTACTTTATCGACAAGAACAACGAGCAGGGCAGCATCAAGCCAGACATCATAAAGGGAACGCCCAACTGCATCATCACCATGGGTAGTGGCAAAGACAAGAAAGCGCTGATTGGTACCACAAACGGCATAGTCATCTACCATGTGGCCACACAGCAAACAGAACGTATTCTTGATCACGAAAACGTGGCAGCCTTCAACGAATCTCCCAACGACATCTGGGTATCTGCCTCAAACCGCATCTATGCCATCAACAAACAAACGATGAAGATGGAACGCTACAACTCCATCGGAGGATTCTACGTAGGCGAGTTTCACCAAGGGGCAGCACTCAACAAGAAAGGTGAGCTCTTCTTTGGTTGCGACAACGGTATCATCAGTTTCGACCCACGAGGCATCAGACAGCCACACAAGATTGCGAGTCAGATTCTCTTCACCAGCCTTCGCGTAAATAATGCCATCATCAACTATAGCGACAGTACCGTCTATCTTGACAAGGCATTACTTTATGCCGACAAAATCACCCTACCCTACGACGAGAATTCTTTCCGCCTTACCTTTAGCGCGCCACACCTGAGTTCACCTCGTCAGGTGCAATATGAATACATGCTGGAAGGATATGACGAGCATTGGGTGCCCTGCACACTCATGCAGTCGGCTTACTACAACAACCTGCCCTCGGGAAACTACATACTAAAGGTACGCGCATACATAGAGGGTGACCCTGCCAGCGCCATCGACAAGACTATACGAATAAAAGTGTTGGCTCCCTGGTATGATACAACATGGGCACACATTATTTATATATTGATATTTGCAGCCATAGCCTACATCACCTGGCTGTTCATGAAAAACCGTCGTGAGCAACGCAGAGCCCTTCGTGCCGCCTTGCATAACGAGGAAATCAAGGAGGCCAAGTTGCGCATGTTCACAAGCATCGCCCACGAGCTGCGTAACCCCCTCACCATGATTGTATCACCTCTGAACCACCTCATTACAGTATTCGATGACGAGAAGGATGCTGCACATGCAAATCGCGAAAACGTGCAGAACAATCTGCAAATCATGAAGCATAACTGCAACCGATTGCTCGACATCGTAAAGCAGATTACAGATATCCGCAAGATTGATGCGGGACAATTCCGCTTGCATTTCAGAGAGGTTAACATATGTGAGTATATCCGCAACATCGCCACCTCGTTCTTGGGAGCAGCCAAGATGAAGAACATCACTTTCACGGTGGATGACAGCGAATCAGTAATACCCGCATGGATTGATCCCGTTCACTTCGAGAAGATTATCGTAAACATACTCTCGAATGCCTTCAAATTCTGTCCCGAAGGCAACCGCATCACCATGCGCAACCGTATCGTGGGCAAGAATGTAGAGATCAGCATCTATAACAGCGGTTCCAGCATTGAGGAATCAGCGTTGGAGCACATCTACGAGCGCTTCTACCAGGGCGATTCAGGCAAGAGCCACTCGGGTTCGGGTATAGGACTTAATCTGGCTTACGAACTGGTACACCTGCATCATGGCAGCATCAAGGCACAAAACATACAACCCGATGGTGTGGAGTTTGTAGTGACCATTCCCTTAGGTTCATCGCACCTCACAACAGAAGAACTGGCTCAACCCAAGGAGGAAGCGGAGAAGGATGCAAATCATGACAGTGTGACCGTAAAGGTGAAGGATCTTGCCACCGAGACAAAGACAGAGGAAGGCAAGAGCGAGGCAACCGACACAAAGAGAATACCCTCGCTACTCATCGTGGATGACAAGAAGGACATCCTGGAATACCTGAAGGGTGAATTACAGGGTGACTATAACGTAAGTTTGGCATTTAGTGGTAATAGCGCATGGAACATGGTACTGCAGAACCGACCCGACGTGATTGTTACCGACATGAAGATGCCTGATGGCAATGGAATAGAGCTGTGCCGTAACATCAAGTCCAACCCAGAACTTGACCACATACCCATCATTATGCTAACGGGCGAAGGTGACGAACAGGTTCAGTTGGAGAGCATCAACCTCAGCGTGGACCATTACATGCAGAAGCCTTTCAACATCATCATCCTCAAAGGATTACTGCGTCAGGTGCTGCGTGTACGTGAGAGCATGAAGAAACACATCAAGCGTTCTGACATAAACAACGACTATGAAAGCATCGAGATGGATTCGGCAGAGGATCGTCTGTTCTCACGCATCAACGACTCTTTGCAGAAGCACCTTGATGATTCAGAGTTTGGTGTGCAGGAACTGGCCGACGATATAGGCATCAGCCGCGTGCATCTGAATCGCAAGATGAAAGAAAGATACGGATTGTCGCCCAACATCTTCATACGTAGTTTCCGACTGAAGCAAGCTGCCTATCTGCTTGTGCACAATAAGGTAAATGTGAGCGAGGTAGCTTATAGAGTAGGATTCTCAACGCACTCGTATTTTACAAGCTCATTCCACGAATATTTCGGAATGACTCCAAAGGAGTTTGTCACAGCTCATGCTGATGGAGAAAACGACGAAGCCCTTAAGAAGCTACTTGAATAAAGCCAGAAAGGAGTCTTCGAGAAATCTAAAAGCGAAGAAATCGATAATTCAAAGAACTGAAACACAGAGAAATCGACAATTCGATGAACCGAAGAACCGAAATGTCAAGAAAGCGACAATTCGATTCTTCGAAAAATCGAGGATACCAAAATTCGTTAATTCGAAAATCCGAACCTACTAAAAAAGCTCCCGAAGCACGTTGACTTCGGGAGCTTTTATTATGTTTATGTATTGTATTATGTGAGATTGCTAAATGCAACTACTCACACATGGCCGGCAATTAGTTAAACCACTTCACGTAGCAGAAATCCTGACGGTGAGGCAAGTTCTCGTTCTTGGGGAAGAGACGATAAGCGACCTTGAAGCTACCAGCGTTGTTGAGAGTGTGCTCCAACTCGAAGGTGTAGAGGTTACCCTCATTACCAACAACCTTGAACTCCTCAACACTATAGATGTGGTCAACACCCTCCTTGTCGGTATTAAGAGTTACCAACTCCATACCCAGAGCATCCTGCAAACCTGCCTCATCAACTACAACACGAATAGTGTACTTCTGACCTGCTGCTACAGTACCGCTCATTACCTCCTCGGGCTTTGAAGCAGAAACCACATTGATAGCATCCCAACGCTCAGCCACGCTCTCCTTCCAAGCAGCAATCTCCTTAGCCAACTTGCAGTTATCCTTCTCAAGGATGTTACGACGATCGCGCAACTTGTTGTAGAAGCGGCTATAGTAGTCGTCCAACTGACGCTTCATGGTGTAGTGAGGAGCAATCTGAGCAATAGAGTTCTTGATTACCTTTACCCAACCTGTGCTGTAACCCTTAGCGTTGCGAGCATAGTAGAGAGGCATGATCTCGTTCTCCAACATATTGTAGATGGTAGCTGCATCGAGCTGATCCTGATGTGCCTGGTTCTGATAGGTACGTTTAGCTGTAAGAGCATAACCTGCACCCTCGCGATAACCTTCGTACCACCATCCGTCAAGTACAGACAAGTTGACAACACCATTCATCTCTGCCTTCTCACCAGAAGTACCTGATGCCTCGAGAGGACGGGTAGGAGTATTCATCCAGATATCCACACCGCTAACCAAGCGACGAGCCAACTGCATATCGTAGTTCTCAAGAAAGATGATCTTACCGAGGAACTCAGGACGCTGGCTAATCTCGTATATCTTCTTGATCAAACCCTGACCTGCACCATCAGCAGGATGAGCCTTACCGGTGTAAAGGAACTGTACGGGATAGTTGGGGTTGTTAACAATCTTAGCAAGACGCTCCAAGTCTGTGAACAACAGGTGTGCACGCTTGTAAGTTGCGAAACGACGACCGAAACCAATCAACAAGGCATTGGGATTAATCTTATCCATGAGGTTAACCACACGGCTGGGGTCACCCTGGTTCTTCAACCAGCTCTCACGGAACTGCTCACGAATGTAGTCAACGAGCTTGGTCTTGAGAGCCATACGTGTCTTCCAGATCTCTTCATCGCTCACATTGTAGATAGCCTCCCAGATGCTCTGGTTTGACTGATCGCTCAGATGACTTGCATCGAAGTGCTTAGCATAGAGCTTGCGCCACTCGTTAGCACACCATGTGGGGAAGTGAACACCATTGGTAACATAGCCTACATGGCTCTCCTCGGGATAGTAACCAGGCCAGATGCCGTTGAACATCTTCTTACTTACCTCACCATGCAACCAGCTCACACCATTAACCTCCTGTGAGGTGTTGCAAGCGAAGGTTGACATGCAGAAGCGCTCGCTATGATCATCGGGATTCATACGACCCATGCCAATGAACTCATCCCAAGAGATACCCAGCATCTGAGGATAACCACTCATATACTTGCTGAACAAGCCCTCGTCGAAATAGTCGTGACCTGCGGGAACGGGAGTGTGAACAGTATAAAGAGAAGAGGTGCGAACCAACTCCATGGCCTCGTTGAAAGAGTAACCCTCCTTCACATAGTCAACCAGACGCTGTACGTTGCAGAGAGCAGCATGACCCTCGTTGCAATGGTAAACATCCTTCTTGATGCCCAGCTGCTTGAGCAGCAATACACCACCAATACCAAGCAGAATCTCCTGCTTCAGACGGTTCTCCCAGTCGCCACCATAGAGAGCATGGGTAATGGGACGGTCGAACTCGCTGTTCATTTCGTTATCGGTATCAAGCAAATAAAGCTTTACACGACCTACGTTAACACGCCATACATAAGCATGAACAAAGTAATCCATATAAGGAACGTCAACTACCATGGGAGTGCCGTCCTCATTCAACTGCTGCTCAATAGGCAGAGAGCCGAAGTTCTGAGCCTCGTAGTTAGCAATCTGCTGACCATCCATTGAGAGGGTCTGTGTGAAGTAGCCATAACGATACAGGAAACCTACAGCACACATATCCACGTTAGAGTCAGATGCCTCCTTGATATAGTCACCAGCCAAGATACCAAGACCACCTGAGTAGATCTTCAATACCTGGTTCAAACCATACTCCATACAGAGGTATGCCACGCTGGCACGCTTGCTGTCGGGCTTAACGTCCATGTAGGTGCGGAACTGCTTGTAAACGCCATCCATCTTCTTGATGAATGCCTTGTCTGCAGCCATCTGCTCGAGCTTGTCATGGTCGATGCGCTCCAAAAGGAGAACGGGGTTCTGCTTAACTTCCTCAAACAACACCTCATCGAGGTCGCGGAACAAGCTACGACAGTCGTGGTTCCAAGCCCACCACATGTTGTGTGCCAACTCTTCCAATTTGTTCAAGGCTTCGGGAATGTTGCTTTTCGCAGTGATAGTGCGAAAATAAGCCTGATTGCTGTTACTTGCTTTGATTTTCATAAATAAATATTTTTATTTAGTTATTTATATTCTTGTCATACAAGAGCTTACCTTATGGGATTGTAAGCCTGTTTGTTTTTGGGGCGAGAGGTGTAATCCTATCTGTTTTGGTGAAGGATGTAAACCTATCTGCCTTGGAAAAAGAAATAAACCAAATTTAATTCTTTTTCAGATACATACGCGTACGCATATTCTCAATGGCAATACGATATGCATCATAATAATAGGTAATGAAGTTCTTCCAGAGTGCCTTGTCGGCCAGCAAACCTGCCTTCTTACGAACTGCATCAGTATCCTTCTTGTTGAAGTTAGACATACGCAACACGGTATCCTTGATAGCATCGCATACATCATTGTAATTGAAATCATTACGTTCAACTACCTCAACACCATCTTCCAGACGACTCTGTGCTCCCTTAACCTTATTGGCCCACATACCGAAGCCACTCAAGCTGGTAGTAACACAAGGTACCTTGAAGGCAATACTCTCAAGGGGAGTATAGCCCCAGGGCTCGTAGTATGAGGGATACACGCTAAGGTCGTTACCAATAAGCAAATCGTAATAGTGAGCGTTGAAAATACCATCCTTACCATCCAGGTAGCAAGGCACGAAGATTACCTTCACACGATTCTCCGGCTGGTTGCGGAGGTTCATCCAGTTCAGCATACCGGTAACACTGTCACCGTCGTACTGATGCAGGTTGTGGGTGATGATGGGATTGTCGAGAGGAGTACAGAAGGTCATTCCGCTCTCCAGGCGCTCCTTCAAGTCCTGACGGGGGCCTGCCTGCCATCCAGGTACTTCAACAAATGCCAGCACATCACGATTCAAGGCTGGATCGTCATTAAGGCGACGCATAGCAGCAAGGAACACATCGATACCCTTATTCTTAAACTCATAACGGCCACTGGTAGCCACGATGAGTGTCTTATCGTCAAGAGAGGTTCCCATCAGGGCATTAGCCACCTCAAGCAGTTTGGCACGTGCAGCCTTACGCTTCTTGGTGAATTCCGCAGCCTTAGGCACAAAGTCTGCCTCAAAACCATTCATCAAAATGGCATCGCACTTCTTGTCGAGCAACTCCTCACACTCCAAACCTGTCACATCGCTGACGGTAGTGAAGCAATCCACATTATGTGCCGTCTGACGCTCAATGCTGTGCTTAGCCTCCATATTAAGCTCCTGAGCCATCTGATTACCGTTATAATTATTGAGGTAAGCATAGAGGGGCTTATTGTTGCCAGCAATACTACGACCGATACTGGTGGCATGGGTGGTAAAGATAGTAGCAATCTGAGGAACATTGCGACGGATATAAAGGGCACCCAAGCCCGTCATCCACTCATGTGCCTGATAAACCACATTCTCGCAACTCTTCGAAAGATAGAAATGATAGTAGCTCTCCACTACTCTACCCGCTGCATAACTGAACATGGAAGCCTCGTCATAATCACCATAAGCATGAAGTGAATCTACATGGAAAGAGGCATAAGCCTGACCATAGAGCTCATTCTTGATGGCAAAATATGGGGTAAAGTCAACAAGTACCACAATAGGACAACCAGGAATATTCCATCTACCTACACGTACATGCAACTGCTCTTCGCATGCTTTCTGACGCCAGTCAGCAAAAAGAGAGGCATCCTCCATAAACAAGGGATTTTCCTTTCCCTGCCAAAAATCGGGACCGATGAACACGACCTTGTCTGTAAGCGCATCCTGTAGTGTCTTGGCGCGTGTTGACAGAACCGTGTAGATGCCGCCAACCTTGTTACACACCTCCCAGCTAGACTCAAAAATAAAATCGGGAGTAAACATCTTGTTTTCCATTTAACGTTAATTTTTCTATCTTTCTACCTAAAACTTGTGCAAAGTTATACATTATTTACTGAAATATAGCCTATTATCGAAACATTTTTCGTTAGATATTCGTTTTATTGATTAAAATCAATTACCTTTGCAATAGAGAATTACATGACGAAATCATCTCCTGGATGTCACTTTGACACCAAAATGACATAAGAGTACGTTATTTTTTTACAAAAACATTATATAATATGAGAAGATTGCTACTGTTTGCGATGCCTTTCTTTCTTTTATCAGGCATCAAGGCTCAGAACATAAACAAAGAGGAAGAACCCTGGCGAATGAAACTTCTGTCAACAGAAGGAGAAATCAAGCTCTTCATCGACTTGTACGATGAAAGCATACAAGTGCCTGGCATGGACATGTTTGGCCCAATGAATGGATACATGGGTGGCAACATCTATGGAGTATGGATGATTACATCGCACACCATTGACAACAATAAGACTTGTAAGTTCCGACTTAGCAACGACTTGGGGTCAGAAGCGCAGGAATGTATCCTCACACAGGAAAACGACAGCATCTACAAACTAACCCTTAAAGGTGGAGTGAGCATCAAGAAGGTGGTCAACAAGAAACTGGTGAAACTGCCAGCAACCATAGAGTTCAAGCGCAGCAAATAAGAAGCGCAACAAACAGCAAGAGACATGCTATCCCTTAAACCTAAATATTAAATAACCTAAATTTAACATTATGAGTAGATTTTGTTCTCATTGCGGTAGTCCGATGAACGACACCGACAAGTTCTGCATAGCTTGCGGAACAAAAGCAGCCAATCCTGTACCCTCACCTAGCGCACAACCCGCTGCGGCATCTAATGCCCAACCTGTAGCACCTAATGTGCAGACACCTCCACCAGCGTACAGTCAGCCGGCAGCACCTAATGCGCAGACACCCCCACCAGCATATAACCAGCCAAGCGGTCAGGTTGGAACCGTAAACCCAGACGGAAAAGTCATAGTGGATGCACGTCTAGGCACCCCATTTGTTCGCAGGGAATACGAAGGAGATCTTATCATCAACAAAGAGGCAAAAGGCTACATTGACTCCTTCTGCAAATGGGTGAAGTTTATCGCCATCTTCGGCTTAGTAATGCTCACATTATACAGCATATCCATGCTGGTCAGCACGATAACAGTATCCAAATATTTAAAAAGCGCATCACCAGCATACATTATAGGTTTAGTTATCAGCATATTAGTGATTGTTATTGGCTATGTAATGCTCATACGTACCCTCAAGATGCAAGGAAACTTCAGAGATGCCTTGCAAACTGGCAACGAAAAGAGTGTGACAGAAGCATTTTTCAACCTAAAGTTCCTTGCCAAAACATCTGGAATAATGACTATAGTATCTATTGCACTATTTGTCATTGCATTAATTATAGGTGCCTCTGCAAGGATGTTTTAACATGTCTTTTCCGATATATTCATGAAATAAGGCATCCATTTTTACTTTAGGTGCACTTAGGGTGCACTCAGGGAGCGCTCACAAAACCGTGGAGAAACGTGAGCGCACCCTGAGTAAACCTAATGTGAAGAGTAAAGGATGACAGACAAAATGCCCACGTGAAAAGCCCTACTGTAACACACATTTTCGCGAGAATTCGCGTTAAAAAGGAAATTTATTGCCCTTTGGTGGGCTCCACTTGCGCCTGAGCCTTACAGCAAAGAACATAAATGCCCATAATTACCCGTAAATTTAATCGTAAATTCTATTTGTTCAGGAGGAGACTTTTTAGATTCGTCGCGACGTAGCAATTGTTTCCTCGCGACGTAGCAATTGTTTCCTCGCGACGTAGCAAAATATTCCCATCTGTGTGTGCATAATGATTCTGACACAGATGACTGATGGTGTATAACTGAATCCGTATAACTACAGACAATCGTGAAAAGACAGACAGAGTTCTATTATTTATTCGCGATTATTTATCATTATCGTGGTAATAGTACCACCAATAGGTGTCGCCAAACGTGTCTTCCAATATTTGATCGTTGGCAAGCGAATCTGGCAATTCCATTTGTCCCACATACTTGTCAAATTCGCTGTTTATCGCCGTATTGTCCAACAAGGCTTTAGGCTGTTGTGTGAGGTGACCATACAAAGCCAATGCCTCAGCGTAATGGCGTGGCAAGGAAGACAGAAGAATAGGCTCATTCTTCTTGTTCTTTTTCTTATTGGATTTCCTCTGGTCTTCTGCCAGTTCCTCAGGTGCAGGCTTGGGTGCATAATATGACACCAAACTATCCACAAATGTATCAACATTCTTGTCGAGCAACAAAGCACACAGCAAGTAGTCGCGCACAGGTTCTTTGGCAAGAGTATCGCTGGCCAAATGCTGCAAGAAACGTGTAGCATTCATATCCTGTACCGGGAAACCACCCAAATATGAGCGTAGCCTTTGTGGCATATTGGCAGGACGCAAACTATCAATTGGAGCTGGCAAAATGTAATCACTACCTAAGTTATTAGAGAAGTGAAAAAGTTGGTCACCCAATGCATCCAACTTACTCAAAGCGAAGAACCTTAATGCCATGATACGACGGGACGAGTTATCATCTTCAGCGCCTATCATCAGCAATTTGCCATACTCCTCATCTATGCAAAGACGTTCCATACGAAGCTCGTAATGCAACGTACGATTTGTATTGCCTACCCAACCCGTAAAGGCCATGCCAAGCATAAAAACAAAGAAATTAGGCCATGCCATTTCATGGAAAGTGGCATTGACATCAATAGGTTCTTGTATGCGAAGCAGAACGTAACTTACAGAGAAATAAATAAATGCAAGCAGAACAAACGGCCAGGCGCTAATACTATGGGGGGATGGTTCTGCCACCGAAAGACTGACATCAGTAAGCCATCCCAATACGGCAAACGATGGTATCCAGGCAAGAGCCTTGAATCTTCCCGGGAAAGGTACGACACGTAAGAGAACAAGACCTAAAAGTGTCAATCCCAGCGTAATAAGGACAGCAAACAAAAACACCTGATATTGTGTTCTTCCATGCGACAGCAAATGCTGCACCATGCGCATCATCTCTCCCTGGAACGCATAGAGATACACGAAAGAAAATAACATAAACAACAAGCAGAGGACAATGTTGGTTGCCCTTACTGCTCGTTTGTTATGAGTTATGGTTCTTGCCAAATCGTTTTTGTTTACTAAGTAATAATTTAGTTTTCTTCGTCAACGAACTTCAAGACGCAAGCACTTCGTGCAGGAAGATAGAGTTGAAGCCATCCCTTGTTCTCACTTACCAAAAGTGGATCGTAGTTGGTGAAATGACGAACCGAGTCATCGTTTAAGCCATTACCACCAAACGCCTTGTCATCCGTGTTCAGCACATAATCCCAGGCACCTTGTTTAACCATGAATCCGTAGCCATCGAATGACTTGGAAGGACTAAAGTTAAACACAAACAATAAGTTACCACGCTGGTAAGCCAATACCTGGTCGCCATCATTATGCCAAACCTCCTGCACAGGTGTCTTCTGAATGGCCTTGATGCTCTTTACCACAGAGATCATCTTCTCATCAAAGTCACCTAAATAATGGAAACATAATTCCTTATTGTCAACCAGATTCCATTGTCTGCGTGCATACTTGTGACTCCATCCATTGCCCTCACGTGGGAAATCTATCCATTCGGGGTGTCCGAACTCATTACCCATGAAGTTCAGGTAACCGCCGTTGATGGTGGAAAGGGTGAGCAGACGTATCATCTTGTGCAAGGCAATACCTCGACTGGCCATGAAGTTCTCATCACCCTTCTTGAAATGCCAATACATGTCAGCATCCACTAAACGGAAAATGATGGTCTTATCACCCACCAAAGCCTGGTCATGACTCTCGCAATACGAGATTGTCTTCTCATCAGCACGGCGGTTTGTCACCTCCCAGAACATCGAACTGGGTTTCCAATCCTCGTCTTTCAGTTCCTTGATGGTCTTAATCCAATAGTCGGGCACATTCATCGCCATTCGGTAATTGAAGCCATAGCCTCCATCCTTGAACGGGGCAGCCAATCCAGGCATACCACTCACCTCCTCAGCAATGGTGATGGCATTCTTGTTGACCTCATGAATGAGTTCGTTGGCCAATGTCAGGTAGCAGATGGCATTGTCGTCTTGATGACCGTTGAAATAGTCACCATAGCCTCCAAATGCCTCACCAAGACCATGGCTATAGTAAAGCATTGAAGTAACACCATCAAAACGGAAACCGTCAAAGTGGTATTCCTCCATCCAGTATTTGCAGTTCGAAAGCAGGAAATGAATAACCTCATTCTTTCCATAATCAAAGCAAAGGCTGTCCCAAGCGGGATGTTCCCTGCGATCGCCTTGGTTGAAATACTGGCAAGGGTCACCTGCCAGATTACCAAGACCTTCCATCTCGTTTTTCACAGCATGGCTATGTACGATATCCATGATACATGCCACACCGTTCTTATGAGCTTCGTCGATAAGAGCCTTCAACTCCTCGGGAGTACCGAATCGGCTTGAAGCTGCAAAGAAGTTACTCACATGATAGCCAAACGAACCATAATAAGGATGCTCCTGAATGGCCATTATCTGAATACAGTTGTACCCATCCTTGATGACACGTGGAAGTACGTTGATGCGGAACTCTTCATACGAACCTACCTTCTCAGCATCCTGTCCCATACCAATATGGCATTCATAGATAAGAAGGGGATCGGTATTGGGCTTGAACTTCTTGACCTGCCATATATAGGGAGTTTCGGGTGACCATACCTGTGCGCTGAATATCTTTGTATTCTCATCTTGCACCACTCTGTTGGCCCATGCAGGTATGCGTTCTCCCTGACCACCTTTCCAATGAACACTCATCTTGTAAAGGTCGGTATGCTTCAGGGCCTTCAAGGGAAGCTTCAACTCCCAGTTGTCGCTCTTCTTAACACGCTTGAAGGCGTACTTCTCATTCTCCTGCCAATTATTAAAATCGCCAATAAGATAGATTTCCGTTGCATTGGGAGCCCACTCACGTAGCACCCACCCTTTTTCCGTACGGTGCAAACCATAATACAGGTAACCGTTTGAAACATCGCTAAGGGCAGTCTTACCATTACGAGTCAACTCATTTATCTTATCTACAGCAAATTGATGGCGTCCCTCTATAGCAGAGCTGTAAGGGCGCAACCACTCATCGTTCTTTAACAGTTTCAGCATGGACGATTTCTTCGTCACTACATTTTTAGTTTTAGCCATGGTGTGTTGTATTTTAATTGATTATTTCAAGGTTACATATATTTATTGCTGCGTAATGACACCATTCTTGTAGATGCCCTTACGGATAATCTTTCCGGTCTTATCCTTCTCCACGAAAGAACCATCCTTGCGGTCCTCGTGGAAGTTACCCTCAAAACGGTTTCCCTGAGCATCTTCCATGATGCCGTAGCCCTCTTTCTTGCCCTTCTTAAAGGTACCTTTGAATTTGGTACCATCAGACAAACGAAGAATGCCTTCGCCATCCATCTCACCAGCCTTCCACGAACCATCATACACATCTCCGTTCGACATCGTGTACTTGCCATGTCCGTGTGGCTGGTTGTTGCGCCATCCACCTACATAGACGGCTCCATTTTTCCAGATGAAGGTTCCTTCACCATTCTGTTCACCATTTTTGAAGTTACCAACGTATTTGTTGCCATTGATAAAAGTGAAGATACCTTCGCCGGAGCGCTCACCCTTCACATAGTTACCTTCGTATTTATCACCATTGTTAAAGTGGTAGATGCCACGTCCATGAGGCAGGTTATTCACCCAATCGCCACTATACACATCACCCGAAGCATACGAATAAGTACCCTTGCCATTCATCAGATTATCTTTCCAATAGCCCTCATACTTATTACCATCACTCCACACAAAGGTTCCCTTGCCATTCTTCTTGTCACCCTTCCACATTCCCACATAACTGTCGCCTGTGGCATAGGTGTAGGTACCTTCGCCCTCGCGCTTGTCCTGGAACCAGTTGCCTTTGTACACATCACCATTAAAATAGTACATGGTGCCCTGCCCCTGTTGGTAGTCGCGATACCACAAACCTACATACTTGTTGTTGTTGGCAAAGAAATAAGTACCAAAACCGTTCTGCTGATCAGCCGTCCAGTCGCCATCATATTTTTCTCCGTCGGCAAATTGGTAAATGCCCTTACCTTCACGTCTGCCTTTTACATATTGTCCCTGGTGCGTGTCACCATTCTTGAAGACAGTAGTACCCTGTCCCCAAGGCTTTCCCTTAAACATCTCACCCTGGTATTCTGCACCATCGGGGAAAGTATAGGTACCTATCTTAATTTGCTGTGCACTCAATGCCAATGGGAAAAGCATTAAGGCCAATGACTTATATATTCTTATTTTATTCATATTCCATATCATTCTTTGATTCCCAAAAAGCGTTCTGCCCTTTTGAGGTCTTCAGGGGTGTCAATTCCTATTGTCTCCTGCTGCGTAACTCCCACCTTGATGGTCAAGCCATTTTCAATCCAGCGCAGTTGTTCAAGACTTTCAGCCAGCTCAAGCGTTGATTGTGGCAACGAAGTAATACGTTGCAGGGCATCAGCACGATACGCATACATGCCGATGTGTTTATAGAACGTATGCTTTTTCAGCCACTCGTTCTTGTCAACTCCACGCAGATAAGGTATTACGCTTCGTGAAAAATACATGGCACGCATATTATTATCAAGCACCACCTTAGGCGAATTAGGGTTCTCCAAGGCGGCTATGCCGTCATCTTCCGTGAAGGGTTTTACCAGAGTGGCAATATCCACGTTATCGTCGTTAAAGCATTGGCAGAGCTGCTTAATCTGCTCGGGTTGTATGAAGGGTTCGTCACCTTGAATATTGACAATTACATCATACTTCTCGCCCAGTTTGCTATAAGCCTCCATCACGCGGTCAGTTCCACTTCTATGTTCGGTACTGGTCATCACCACTTTTCCGCCAAATGCTGCCACGGCATCAAATATCCTCTTGTCATCGGTAGCCACTACTACCTCGTCAAGTATGCCTTCCACTTGTCGGTACACACGTTCTATGATCTGCTTGTCCCCCAGCATCACCAAAGGCTTACCCGGAAAACGCGTAGAAGCATATCTTGCTGGTATGATACCAATTATTTTCATATACAAATTACTATTTAATACTCAATCAATTCATCCAAGCCTGTAGGATCATTGGGTATAGACAATCCGTCGTCATACATTCCATCACAATCCACATGGTCGGCAGGTATGCTGAAATCCTCATAGGGAGAAATACCCAATGAAGCATCCTGGAAAACTTTCTTAAGGAACAAGGCACAGATAGGCAAGCCTGAAGCAGCACCCTGTGCGTATGCCATAGAACTGAAATGGATGTCACGGTCATCACCTCCTACCCATGCACCAAAGGTGAGCGAAGGAGTATATCCCATGAACCAACCATCAGAGTTCTCGTTTGTGGTACCTGTCTTTCCACCCATAGGGCATTGAATGCCATACTTGCCACGCATACGGTAACCCGTACCATTATTCACAACACCCTTCATCAAGGTTATCATTCGGTAGCTTGAAGCTGCGCTGATAACTTCTTTCGATTGTGGAGGCAAACCATTCGACAAGTCTGCCAGGGTGTTACCTTCAGCATCCTCGATGCGTGTCACGTAGATGGGTTTACGTCGCACACCCTTGTTGGGGAAGGCAGAATAAGCACCCACCATCTCAGCCAACGAAATCTCGATGGCACCCAGACAAAGCGTATATACAGGCTCTATCTTCTTCTGCATGATGCCGAATGCCTTGAGCGTTTCCACAAACTGGAAAGGAGTGAGTGCGTCAATGAGGAATGCTGAAACCGCATTGTTAGATGATGCAAGAGCGGCCTTGAGGGTAATCATTCCACCCTCACCACCACCACGAGGAGTCCATCCGTGGTAAGTACGCTTCTCATTGGGCACCTCATCACAAGGATTCATATTTGACTCCATAGCCAGCGAGTAAAGGAAAGGTTTGATGGTTGAACCCACCTGACGCTTACCACTGGTTACCATATCATATTGGAAATGTGAATAGTTCAAACCACCCACATAAGCCCTGATTTCACCTGTTTTGTTGTCCATACACATAAACGAGGCACGCAGGAATCGTTTGTAGTAAAGCAACGAATCCATAGGTGTCATGGTGGTATCAATATCCCCATTGGGTGAATAAAGTGTCATATCCACAGGGGTATCAAACGACTTACGAATCTCCTCTTCACTAAAACCAGCCGTCTTCATCTCATTCCAGCGACCACTCTGTCGCATGGCCTTATCTATCAAGCTCTGACGACGCTTGTCGTCCGTACGCGAACTATAAGGAGCCTTCTTGTTACCCTTCAGTTCCTTCTCGAAAGCAGGCTGCAAGGTTTGTGCCACATGCTCATAGACAGCCTCTTCTGCATATTTCTGCATGCGAGAGTCGATGGTAGTGTAAATTTTCAAGCCATCGGTATAGAGGTTGTAATATTCCCCGTCTCTCTTCTTGTGCTTGTTGCACCAGCCATAAAGCGAGTCGTTCTCCCATGCCAGCGAATCTTCGTAGAATTTCTGCTCTTGCCATGCCTGATAATCCTCTATGACAGGTTTCTTGGCCATCAGCACCTGGCGCAGATACTCTCTCAGATAAGTACCAGTACCTTCCTTATGGTCCTGACGGGTATAATGCAAGGTAAGCGGTTCTGCCTTACAACTATCGTATTGAGCCTCGGTAATGTAACCCGAGCGAACCATCTGTCCAAGTACCACGTTTCGGCGCTCCTCACAACGCTTGGGGTGACGCACAGGATTGAAGTAAGAGGGATTCTTACACATACCCACCAATACCGCACATTCATTGATAGTCAAGTCCTTGGGTTCCTTGTCAAAATAGGTCTTTGAAGCCGTCTTGATACCCACGGCATTATGTAGGAAATCAAAATAGTTGAGGTAAAGCGTGATGATTTCCTCTTTCGTATAATAGCGTTCCAGTTTGAGGGCAATAACCCACTCGATAGGCTTCTGAAGCAGACGTTGCTTGGTGTTTTCGGCCTTTTCACTATACAACTGCTTAGCCAACTGCTGAGTCAGCGTACTACCACCACCAGCGTTCTTCCTACCCATCAATCCACGCTTTATCACAGCACGTCCAAGTGCCTTGAAATCAATACCACAATGGTCGTAGAATCGTTCATCCTCGGTAGCCACCAATGCCTTGACAAGCATGGGTGGGAGTTCATCATAACTTACAAAGATACGGTTGGCACTTGAATAGCTCCAGGTACCAATGAGCTTGCCGTCGGCGGTATAGACCTGAGAAGCAAATTTGTTGACGGGATTCTCCAACTGACTCAATTCCGGCATATAACCGATTGAGCCTTTAAAAATCATATAAAACAGCACAAATACCGTAATAATTCCAGCCACCAAAAGTGTCCAGAGTACGATAAAAGCTTTTTTGCGAATCTTCTTCATTTAACTATTTATAGACAATATTTCTGCAAAGATACTAATAATATTTAAAAAACGCGTGCGTGCATCGTATTTTTTGGTAAAATTTAAATTATTCTGTCAATCAATTAACAAAAAACAAGTGCCAATATGCATTTTTTTTGTAACTTTGAACTCAATTATAAAAGTGTTTTAACTTTTCCGTAAAGTAATTGCTTTGTAAATTATATGATTTTGGCATAAAGATGGACGTACTGAAAATAATAGGAATAGTAGCGGTTGGCATAATCGTTATGATAGTCGAATTTAAGTTTAACTCTTGGTTTTATGGCTCAAAAGGTCCTATGAATGTAGGTAATCCAGACGATGTGCAAGGCAATCTTGACAAGCTAAGGGAACGTGGACACATCACCCAGGAACAGTATGACTCTGCCGTTTCGGGTTTGAAAGCAACGCAGAACAATGACGAGTTTGCTTATATTCAGAAATTAAGAGATGATAATTATATTACTGAGGAACAATACATTACCATCAAGGCTAATATGCTTAAGCAGAAGGGCGTAATCGAAAATCCTCAAGAAAAGAGCGACGCACAGGTTTAATGCATGCTCTGTGGTATTTAATTTAATCTCAGCCACACCCATTTACCCAAGCCAGTGGGGCAAGGTAATTACGGCTTATATCCGAAATATTGAAAAATAACATAGTATGAATCGTAGTTTAGTTACTATTGCTGAACATTCTCGCGAGAAGATAGAATATCTCCTTGAGATGGCAACAGAGTTTGAGAAGCATCCTAATCGACGCATTTTGGAAGGAAAGGTTGTGGCAACCTTATTCTTTGAACCATCCACCCGTACTCGTTTGAGTTTTGAAACTGCAGCCAACCGTCTTGGAGCTCGTGTCATTGGCTTCGCCGACCCTAAGGTGACAAGTGGCACCAAGGGCGAGACGCTGAAGGACACCATCATGATGGTAAGCAACTATGCTGACATCATCGTCATGCGCCACTATCTCGAAGGAGCTGCACGATATGCCAGCGAGGTGGCTCCCGTACCCATTGTGAACGCTGGCGATGGTGCCAACCAACACCCTTCGCAAACCATGCTCGACCTGTATAGCATCTACAAGACACAAGGCACGCTTGAGAATCTCAACATCTATATGGTGGGCGACCTCAAATACGGACGTACCGTGCATAGTTTGCTGATGGCTATGCGCCACTTCAACCCCACATTCCACTTTATTGCTCCCGATGAACTGGCTATGCCTGAGTATTACAAGCAGTACTGCAAGGAGCACGACATTCGTTATGTAGAGCACAAGGACTTTGATGCCGATACCATCTCGGGTGCTGACATCCTTTACATGACGCGAGTACAGCGTGAGAGATTCTCCGACCTGGTGGAATACGAACGTGTCAAGGACAGCTACCTTCTCAAGCTCAACATGCTAGGCAAGGCAAGGAAGAACATGAAGATACTTCACCCCCTGCCCCGTGTCAATGAGATTGAATACAGCATCGACGAGACGCCCTATGCTTATTACTTCCAGCAGGCAGGCAATGGTCTCTTCGCACGTCAGGCACTTATCTGCGATGCCTTAGGCATAACGCTCGACGAGGTAAAGAACGACAAGACTATCATTTAACCCACTACCATTTTAATATGAAAAGACAAGAATTACAAGTGGCAGCCCTTGAAAATGGTACTGTCATCGACCATATCCCATCAGCCAAGCTCTTTGCTGTAGTGAGCCTTCTCCACCTTGAGGAATGCAAGACCGCTGTCACCGTAGGCTTCAACCTTAAGAGCAAGAAGATGGGACACAAGAGCATCATCAAGATTGCCAACAAGTTTTTCACCGACGAGGAACTGAACCAGTTAGCAGTAATCACTCCCAACGTTTCACTTTGCATCATACGCGATTACGAGGTAGTAGAGAAGAAGACCGTAAGACTCAGCGATGACATCAAAGGCATCATCAAATGCAATAACCCCAAGTGCATTACCAACAACGAGCCTATGTACACACGCTTCCATGTGCTTAATCACGACACAGGAACCATCTGCTGCCATTACTGCAACACACAGCAGCACCTCGATGAAGTAAAGCTCTGCTAAAGCCAGAGGGAGGGAAAAACGAAAGGCCGAAACCTCGACATCTCGAAAAATCGAGAAATCGAAGAATCGAAACATCGGAAACCCGAAATATCGACACATCGACATCTCGAAACATCGAAAACCCGAAGAATCGTCACATCGAGAAATCGAAGAATCGAAACATCAAGAACTCGAAGAATCGGCACATCGAGAACTCAAAAACTCGAAGAATCCCCCTCGAAACATCACAGCAACCCGAAAAAAACAATTTTCAAACTTTATATTAATTATGGAAAGAGACAACGAAATCTTTGCTCTCATTGAAGAAGAGCACAAGCGTCAGGCTCGTGGCATCGAGCTGATTGCAAGCGAGAACTCAGTAAGCCCCCAGGTAATGGAGGCCATGGGCTCATGCCTTACCAACAAGTACGCAGAGGGTTATCCCGGCAAGCGTTACTATGGTGGTTGTGAGGTAGTAGATAAGGTTGAGCAGTTGGCCATCGACCGTGTCTGCAAGCTCTTTGGCGCAGAATATGCCAACGTGCAGCCTCACTCAGGTGCTCAGGCGAATGCTGCCGTGCTGCTCACCGTTCTTGAGCCCGGTGATACCTTCATGGGTCTTAACCTCGACCACGGAGGCCACCTCTCTCATGGTTCGCTTGTAAACACCAGCGGTATCCTCTACAAGCCCGTAGGTTACAACCTCAACAAGGAGACTGGTCGTGTGGATTACGACGAGATGGAGCGCCTTGCCAAGGAGTGCAAGCCCAAGCTCATCATTGGTGGTGGTTCTGCCTATAGCCGCGAATGGGATTATGCACGTATGCGTAAGATTGCTGACGAGGTAGGTGCCCTTCTGATGATCGACATGGCTCACCCCGCAGGCCTTATTGCTGCTGGTTTGCTCGAAAACCCCGTTAAGTATGCTCACATCGTTACTTCTACCACCCACAAGACTCTCCGTGGTCCCCGTGGCGGTATCATCCTCATGGGCAAGGACTTCCCCAACCCCTGGGGTAAGACCACTCCTAAGGGTGAGATCAAGATGATGAGCGCTATGCTCAACAGCGCCGTGTTCCCTGGTCAGCAGGGTGGTCCTCTTGAGCACGTCATCGCAGCCAAGGCTGTGGCATTCGGCGAGGCTCTTACTCCCGCTTTCAAGGAGTGGGCTATGCAGGTCAAGAAGAACGCTGCCGTTCTCGCTGACGAGCTTATCAAGCGTGGCTTCAACATCGTGAGCGGTGGCACCGACAACCACTCTATGCTGGTTGACCTCCGTTCTAAGTATCCCGAACTCACCGGTAAGGTAGCAGAGAAGGCTCTCGTAGCAGCCGACCTGACAGTAAACAAGAACATGGTGCCCTTCGATTCTCGTAGCGCATTCCAGACCAGCGGTATCCGTCTCGGTTCACCCGCCATCACCTCACGTGGTGCCAAGGAGGATCTCATGATTCAGATTGCTGCATGGATTGAGCGTGTTCTCAACGATCCCGAGAATCAGGAGGTTATCGCTGCCGTTCGTGCTGAGGTAAATGCTACCATGGCTAACTACCCCATGTTCGCATACTAATCTAACAGGAATATCTAAGGGGAGTTATAGCCTTTACACACAACTGGGTTATAACTCCCTTTTACTACCCTATTCAACTACCACAACAGTTTTTAGTAATGGTAAAAAGATAATTTCCTAGAGTTCATAGCATGAGGCTTCCGGAACTTGTTACTTTACCACTACTTAAATGATACCAGAAACACATCACAACCCCACAACCGAAAACAAATACCCTCATAACATCAAAATGAAAAAGCATCTGAAATATGCCAGCGCAATAATGCTTGCCTCGCTCATGGTGGGCTGTGCCGGCAATACCAAAAGTGACAATAGTGATTCTGCTGATTCACTGAGACAAAGTTCGGCTGAACAGAAAGCAGATACCCACACCATAAGCGAGCAAACCGATGAAGCGCTTCTGACCACACCCGACCTCAAGTTTTTCGACCTGAAAGGACACGTCAAGAAGTGTACACAGATAGAGGACGAGCCTACCCTCACCTATCTGTTTGACGAACAAGGAAATTGCACAGAGATAACCGAACCCTATGCCAATGTCACCAAGATTGTAAGAGATGACAAGGGCAGAATCACACGTCTTGACAAAATCGACGCACTCTCACGTGGCTTTGCCATTATCTACGAATATTCCCCCGAGGGAACCATCGCCAAGCAAAGCTGTGACGCTATGCCCGATGGGATGTCTCATGAGTTCCATTTCACATACGATGCCAAAGGCAGAGTAATAGAGCAGAAAGGATGGAACGACGGCGTGGGTGACATTGAATATAAGTACAAATATACTCAAGAAGACGCAAAAGGCAATTGGACAGAGAGAGAAAAGTCTATCATCCCTGATGGAGAGGAACCTGTCGTAACCATCGAAAGGAGAGAAATTGAATATTATTAATTATCAACTAAATAGATGACAGCAAAAGAACAAGCACTCTATTCCATGCTTGAAGAGCAGGGATTCTCGTATGGTTGCATAATGACATCCATGCACATCCTTATGCAGTCGAAGGATGCGCAAGACATGATTATGGATTACCTCTACGACAATCATCCCTCTGAAAAGAAATTTGTTGCCTATCTGGCTGAAATTTGCCAGTTTGACGGAATAGAATAAAAAGTTTTTCTGACACAATACCCATGAAATTCTCATCTGCCTTGTTTTCATTATTTTTGCTACTGCAATCGGCAGCCATGCCATGCAAGGCACAGCTGCTGATCAACGAAGTCATGCAGTCGAACATTGATTGCCTGTGGGATGGCACAAACCAGTTCCCCGACTCATGGGTGGAACTATACAACCCCAGCGACAAGATTGTCTCGATGTCAGAATACAGCCTGGGCGAAAGCAATGATGCAAGGAAGGCATGGCAACTGCCTAAAGACATGAACATTGCAGCAAAAGGGTACGCCATCATCTATTGTGACAACGAAGGCACCGGCAGGCATACCAATTTCAGGCTCAACACGGGCAAGGACTTCCAGTTGCACCTTTTCCACAAAGGCGTGCCTGTAGATACGTTGGGAGACCTGAAGAAGATGCCTGCCCCTAACATTGCCTATGGCAGGGTAAAGGATGGAGCGGCAGAATGGGGATATGAAATGCACCCCACACCAGGCAAGACTAACTATGGTGGGGTGACTGACCTTATGCTGGGAGAACCCATCTTCAGCCAGCAAGGCGGAGTGTACGAGACGGACAGCCCCTTCTACCTCCATATCAGAATTCCTGACGATGCCCCCGAAGGCACAATGCTACGCTATACAGTCAACGGAAGTGAACCCGACGATAACAGTATCGAGGTTGACCATAACACATCAATACTCATCAACGGCAACAAAGTGGTGCGTGCCAAGCTCTACTGCAAGGGCTACCTCTCCCCTCGTTCCACCACGCACTCCTACATCTTTCTCAACAGAGAGATGACGCTCCCCGTAATATCCATTGTGTCCGACGAGAGCTATTTCTATGACGACAAGAAGGGCATCTACGTAACCGGCAAGTACAACAGCGACAGCCCTAACTACAAATACGACTGGAGACGTCCCATCAACTTCGAGATGTTCGACAAGCCTGATGCACCGAGCGTGCTCAACCAGCTTTGCGAAACACGTGTCTCTGGAGCAGCCTCGCGCTCGCTCCCCCTAAAGAGCCTCGCCCTCTATGCCCACAAACGCTTTGGAGAAAAGAAATTTGACTATGAGTTCTTCCCCGAGCAGCGCGAAGGGCAGACCAACTTCAAGTCGTTGGTACTTCGCAATGCCGGCAACGACTTCAATTATCTGTACATGCGCGATGCCGTGGTTCAACGTGTCATGGCTGAGCATACCGACATTGACTTTCAGGCATACCGCCCTGCCATCATTTTCATCAACGGTATCTACAAAGGCATTCTGAACATCCGCGAACGTGCAAACGACAACAACATCTACACCAACTACGATGGACTTGAGGATGTGGATGTGGTGGAGACATGGTATTTCGTAAAAACAGGCACAGACGAAAACATCAAGGCATTCAGAAAATTCTACAACCAGAAAGGACATTCATGGGACGAATACTCGCAATGGATGGATTGCGATGAGTTTATCAACATCATGATCATGAACTGCTACTTTGGCAACATCGATTTCCCCGCAAATAACTGCATGCTTTGGCGCCCACGCAAAGAGGGAGGTCGATGGAGATGGATTGCAAAAGACCTTGACTATACCATCGGAATATTCGAGAGCAGCGCCACAAGCACCGAGTTCGACTACATCAAGTGGCTATACAACTATGGCTACAACTCGGAAGCCCATTGGGGAAATACCCCCAACGAGACCCTGCTCTTCCGAAACCTCATGGAAGATGAGACTTTTGCACGACGATTCATTGACCGCTACACCATCTACATGGGCACGTTCCTCAACTTTGAAGGAATCTGGAAGACATGGGGTCCAATGTACGAAATGATCAGGAAGGAATACCCCATACACAGGAAACTCGTCAACGAGTGGTGGCCCAAATACCCCGAGGAACTGGATAAAGCACAGAAATGGGTAAAGGAGCGCAACGCACACGCACTCAAGCAACTAAGAGAGCAGTATGAGTTGGGAAGCATCATTAACCTGAAGGTGAATCAGGAAGTGGATAATGAGTGCCTGCAAGGCATCACCTTGTGCATGAACGAGGTGGACTTAGAATCGGGCGTTTATGACGGAGGTTGGTTTGCAGGACACGAGTTGACACTATCTGCCTCCTCAGAAAAAGGTGCAGAAAACGAGGTAACAGGATGGAACATACAGTATAAATCAAACAACGCCGTAACGCAGCAAACACTCGAAGGTGCCACGCTCACCCTCAAGGTGCCCTACTACACCGAGGTCAGCATCAATGCCATCGTCGCTGAGTCAACGGGTATTGAGCACACCATAGCCAACAACGCTTCAGAGGATGGCACATGGTATGACTTGTACGGCAGAAAACTCAGCAAGGTGAAACCAGGACAGATTGTCATCAATTGTAAAAGAAAAGTCATTGTCCGATAGGCTCTTTCAAGGATACTACAGTCATCCTACAGCCTGCACTCGGTCTTCACTCGGTTTGCTTACGTCTGGCTTACGTCAAAACACGTAAGCCAGACGTAAGCCAATTATGCGCTCATAGGGTGCTGATTGGAGGAAAAACGAAGGAAAACAGCATCGTTTTTCTGTCTGCAAAGACACAATTCCATTATCTGCATTGTAAATATTTTCTTAAAAGATGATGTTTTTGACGCTTTCCATTACATTCCTTCACGCTTCACTCAGCATGCACTCAGGGTGCGCTCACAAATTCGTGGAGAACCGTGAGTGAACTGTAAGCGAAGGTAATGCGAAGGTAAAAACCAAAAGAGGCATTATGGTGTATCAAAATGGTTGTTTCAACGAAATTAACACGATTTTACAACGTATTTTTTGCAGAAAATGAGCATAAAATGATGATTTTACGAAAAAAAGAATTATCTTTGTGGGCACAAGTAAATCTACGACGATGAATAACAAGCGTTTGCTTTTCACATATATAAAGATAAGCATTTTGTTTTTTCTGCTTGGGTTGACAGCCAAGGCAGAAGACACAAGACAGATATCAGCATTCGACAGGCTAAGCATGAAGGAAGGGTTGACGGACGATGCCATTGCCACCCTGACACAACTGAGCAATGGCGATATTGCCATCAGGCACAACGAAAGCATTGACCTGATGCATGGCGACCAGATAACACGTACACCCTTGCGTGAGGAGTTTGCCAAGAAAATCGACATAGTACACTGGGCTCGCATAAGCCGATATGACAGCAACAACCGCCTCTGGATGAAGCAAACAGGGATGGTGTACTGCTTCGATCTAAACACAAACTCGTTTGTGAACATCAGCGAGATAGATTGTGAAGACGTATTTGTGGACGAAAGCCATAACCTTTGGCTGCTCAAAGACTCCATGCTTACCTCCATCGTGGGTGGGAAAGACATCAGCCTAAGCGTGCGCGGAAAGCAAGGCACCCTGCAGTCGATAGACCTTGACGGAGACAAGCTGTACGCCTTCTACAACGATGGCGAATTGCGTTGCTTCTCGGTCAGCAGCAACAAGTTGCTCTACAGCAAACGTGCCTACCCCGAGGAAGAGACGCACAACTATGATGCCTCGTTCACCATACTCAAGGGCAACAACAACACATACTACCTGCTCAAGCACAACTATCACAAGTGCATCTTCCTGGCCTTCAACACGGAGAAGCAGGAATGGCGCACCATCTTCGAGACCATCGACGACATAGGCTTCCACTGCCTGGCAATGCCCTCTGAGGAGATTGCAGTGGTGGGATGTTCCAGAGGCATCTGGCTCATTGATGTGGCTACAGGAAAGATTGAGAGATGTCCCTCGTTCACCCTTACCGACGGCACCGAAGTGAACACCGGCGTCAATGCCGTGCTGCATTGCAACGACGGAAGATTCCTCATTGGAACCTACGACAGGGGATTGCTGATAGCTGACAGCCTCTTTGCTCCCGAGAGCCACACGATGCAAATCATCATAGCCATACTGGTGGGTGTGATACTGGTGGGCATCGTAATGATTGTGCGCTACCGCCTGACGCAAAAGCGGAAGGAGGAGCAGCTGATGGCAAGAATACACGAGTTGATGCTGCTCAACAACAAGCAGCAGCATGAGGAGGAGGAAGAGGAGACAAAGCAGATAAGCGAACTGTCGGGACGCGACATGGAGATACTGAAGCAAGCCACGGCATTGGTGAAGAAGAACATCAGTCAGCAAGGCTATAACGTGGACGACCTGGCTCACGACATGGCAATGGAGCGTACCGGACTTTACCGACACCTCAACCGCATCATTCAGCAGTCACCCTCGGCTTTCATACGAGGCATCAGAATGGAGCGCGCCATGGAACTGGTGAAGGAAAAGCGTATGAGCATCACGGAAATATCCGAGCATCTGGGCTTCTCATCAGTAAGCTACTTCTCAAAATGTTTCAAGGATTACTATGGATTCACCCCAACGGAGTGCAAGGAGTAGAAAGAAAGGAAGTTAGGGGAAGTATGAGGAAGTTCTTCTGCAGGCAGGCGGCAAAACGGCAAGGTGAGCAGAATTTGCGAAACTAAAACAGAAAAAACTAATCAAAAAACCAAAACTATGATAAAACTAAACAATGGTGCCCAAATACCACAAATTGGTGTAGGTACATGGACGCTGCGCGATGAAACAGCAACAAACAACGTAAGACTGGCCCTTGAAGCAGGTTTCAGACACATCGACACCGCTCAAGGGTATGACAACGAGGCAGAAGTGGGCCAGGGCATTCTGGACAGCGGAGTGCCACGTCAAGACATCTTTCTGACCACCAAAGTGGCTACCAACATCATGCGCGAGGGAGAGACCGCCATACGCAACTCCATCGACCAAAGTCTGGCAAAACTGAAGACCGACTATCTCGACCTCTTACTCATCCACTGGCCAGTAAAGGATTGTGTAAAGACTACCTGGCAAATCATGGAGGAGTATGTGAAGTGTGGCAAGGTGCGTTCAATAGGTGTGAGCAACTTCAACCCGCACCATCTGAACGACCTGCTGGAGTATGCAGAGATTCGCCCTGTCATCAACCAGATAGAGGTACATCCACTCATGACGCAGGAGGACATCATCGCATACAATCGTCAGCTGGGCATACAGATTCAGGCATGGGGACCTTTCGGACAAGGTGACATCGACGTGGTGGGACACCCGCTGTTGCAGTCGCTGGCAAAGCAGTACGACAAGACTCCCTCACAGATTGTGCTCAGATGGATTGTACAGCAAGGACTTATCACCATTCCTCGAGCTAAGCCCAACCATTTTGCTGAAAACCTTGAAGTTATGCAATTCGAGCTGAAGGATGAAGACATGAAGAGCATCAGCGCACTCAACCAGAATCTGCGCTCAAACAAGAACAACGACCCCGAAACATTTCCTTGGTAAGACGACTATGAAAGTAATCATTCTAAACGGAAGTCCTAAAGCAGAAGGAAATACTGCTACAGCCTTGCACGAGGTGGAGAGAGTGCTTCAGCAGCAAGGCATTGAGACGGAATGGATTCATGTGGGGCATAGATCGATACATGGCTGTATTGCGTGCAACAAATGCTGGGACACGGGTGTATGCGCCTTCGGCGACATTGTGAACGAGCTGTCCATCAAGATGAAAGAGGCAGATGGTCTGCTGATTGGTTCACCTGTGTACTTTGCCTCTCCTAACGGAACCCTGCTTGCCCTACTCGACCGTTTGTTCTACTCCAACCTACACACAGATTGGACGATGAAGGTGGGTGCATCGGTAAGCATTGCCCGACGTGGAGGTGCCACCTCGACCATGGAAGTGCTCAACAAGTATTTCCTGAAAACCAACATGCCCGTGGTGCCATCGCAATACTGGAGCATAGCACACGGAACAGATCCGGGTGAGGTAAACAAGGACGAAGAAGGTATGCAAACCATGCGACAACTGGGTTTGAACATGGCATTTATGATCAAAGCCATACAGGTGGGCTTGCAGCAGTTCGGTTCACCCAAAATACAAGAACCACTTGTGGAGACACATTATATCAGATAAGTCGCAGACGAACTTACCCGTAAGTTACTAAATATGTCCTATAACTAAGTTTCCCACCATAAACGATTATTACCCAGACTTTAAGATGAGAGATTTTTCCTTGATTTTGAGCGAGTTTACGAGCGATCTATAATAATACCGTTCATTTATTTTTAGGATTGATTCTCACCAAGATTTTAAAATCAGGGGGAAAATCTAAAACAAGAATAATAGAAAACATTTTTAGAACTTCCCCCCAAAAACAATTATCTATGAAAAAAACATTTGTAATCTTGTGGATGCTGACCACAACCCTACTTGCACAGGCGCAAGGACGACAGTCGAAATATGAAAGAGAGAACGACATACCCTACACAACCTCGACAAACCAGTATGCGCAGGAACGATGCAAACTGGACGTATATTACCCTACCGACATGAAGGATGTGCCCGTAGTGGTGTGGTTTCATGGGGGTGGCATTGAAGGCGGTAACAAGCACATCGACCAGGAATTGCAACGTAGCGGAATGACTGTAGTAGCTGCCAATTACCGTCTGCTGCCAAAAGCCAGCATTGACGAAGTGCTTGACGATGCGGCTTGCGCTGTGGCATGGGCTTTCAAAAATGCAGAGAAATACAACGGAAGCAAGAAAAAGATTTTCGTGGCAGGACATTCGGCAGGCGGCTATCTGCTCGACATCATCGGTCTTGACAAGAAGTGGCTCGCAAAATATGGTGTAGATGCCGACTCCATTGCAGGACTTATCCCATTTAGCGGACAGGTAGTCACTCACTACAACATCCGCAAGCAGCAGGGCATTGGTCCACTCCAAGCCACTATCGACAAGTATGCTCCCCTAACCTACGTTCGCAAGGACTGCCCGCCTATGATCATCATATCGGGTGACAGAGAGTTGGAACTCTATGGCAGATACGAAGAACAGGCCTACTTCTGGCGCATGCTTAAACTTACAGGCCACCCCGACGTAACTCTTTATGAGATGCAGGGTTATGACCATGGAGCAATGCCACAACCTGCATATAAGGTGATGAAGGATCACATCAAGCGTATCGTTAACAGCAAAACATCAGCCATGCCCACTCCCATCATCAAGACCGAAGAGCAAGCACAATATTGCTTTGCATGGGATGACACTTACGCACGTCACGGGGCAAGCATTGTCAAAAGCAGCCAATTGCCCATTCTAAACCTAGGTAACAACGATGGATATTACGACTTGACTGCCGAGACGGGTGCGTTAGTACAAAACCTTAAAGACTTCACCATCTCTGTGTATTTCAAAGTAGATACTGAAAACAGACTCGATGGTTATGGGCATTTCCTCTTTGCATTCTCCCAACTGGCAGAGAACAAGGCTGAAGAGGGTCCTTACATGGCTATGCGTCTGAACGAGCAGCGTTTTGAGACTTCGACAGGTGGATACAATCACGAGCAAATAGTAATGCAGGGTGGACAACCTAAACGCAACGTATGGGTTCACGCCCTCTTCCGTCAGCAAGGCACCAAGGGAGAACTTTACCTCGACGGCAAACTCATAGGAACCAACAACAACATGCCTATCCTTTCTGACATCTTTAAGGATGCACCCGCCTATTGCTGGATTGGACGCGCACCATTCAAGGGTGACAAATACCTCACCCACTCTCATGTAGCTGATTTCCGAATCTACAACTATGCCGTCAGCAACAAGGAACTGCAGGAACTCAACAAACGAAAAAGTCTGTTGAAATAATCAACACAAAAAAACAAAAATAGAAATAATCAACACAAAAAAAAGAAATCGGCAAGCGCAAACGCTTGCCGATTTTTATTACATCTATAAGTAAGATACTTATTAGATTGCGAAAGGATTCTCGCCGGGATAGAGCTGACCTGCGGGGAGAGGAGTGTTGATATCCTCTA
>JAKSLO010000050.1 GCA_024401185.1 Bacteroidaceae bacterium
TATATAACGCACACGCAAGCATTTTGGCTTGCAGGTAATGCGTGAAAGGTAGAAGAAAAAAGTGACCTTCCTACCCCCTGAGGGGGAATAAAAGCAATGATGAAGTAACTAATTTGCTATATAAAAGCCTTAATCAGACGTCTCTGATACCAAATCTTGGTGTATGACCCCATTTGATGCCACTATATCATCGCCATTAAGGCAATTTTCATTGCCACTGAAGTTGGTCACAGTACCACCTGCCTCGCGTACTATTAGAAGTCCCGCCATATAATCCCATTGTCCGATGTAGCGTTCAATCCAGCCATCCCATCGTCCGCACGCTACCATGCACAAGGCCACAGCTGCAGAACCATTCATGCGAACGCCTCCCGCATATCCATAGAAATGCCCTATAAGACGTCGCCACATCTCGGCGTATGCATTTGCGTCGTATGGAAGTTCAAGACCCAGCAGGGCATGCTCAATGCTGTGTGAGCGGTTTACGGAGATACGCTTGCCATTAAGCCATGCTCCCCCACCCTTCCAGGCATAGAAGCATTCATCGGAAGAAACCTCATAGACAACGCCCAGCAAAACCTCACTTTCCGTCCGCAAGGCTATGGAAACCGCATAGGGGGTATTGCCATGAACATAATTCGTGGTACCATCCAGTGGGTCGATTACCCACCAGCAAGACTCGTCGTTACGTCCAGCAAGCCCCTCCTCGGTAAGAAAACCTGCCTCAGGATAGATTTCCTTAAGAGCCTTGATGATTTTCATCTCAGAACTCTTATCCACATACGACACATAATCGTGCGCATGCTTCTGCTCCACGACGGTTTCATCAAAACGCAAACGCTCTTCACGAAGGTAGTGCCCTGCAATACGAGCCACACCACAAACAATAGAAGTTAATTTTTGAAGTTCCATATTTTCATAGTAATAGGATTTAGACGCAAAGTTACAACAAAAAACAGAAAACACCAAATTAAGTAATGGTAAAAAACATTTTCTTTAATTCAACTTTCGCAAGCTTCGCATGCTTCAGTATTAGGGAGTTAAAGGAGTTAAAGAATTCAAAGGAGTTAAAGACGACAGACATGAAGAGTGTACACCACTGGGTTTCAAGAAGTAAGGCATCTACTTTTGAACGTCGTCAAAAGTAACTCCTTTAACTCCTTGATATTCTTCAACTCCCTATACATGCGAAACTTGAATCTTTAACCTTAACTGGTCATGGAGCTAATCGAAGCTATCGCATTAGGGTTCGTTCGATGTGCGCTTTAGGATCACTCAGTGTGCGCTCACAGTTCTCCACGGATTTGTGAACGCACACTGAGTGCACATAGAGTGAAGCGTGGAGAAGCCTCGAGGGAAAGCATGCCTGTACCGAACCACAAAAGATGATGAAGACGTACTTCAGACCTCACGATGTAGCCCAGGAAAAGAGTAATCCTGATACTCAAAACATCGGCATTTTCAGGTATCGGGAATGTATCGGGAATGTATCGGGAAAGTATCGGGAATATAACGGGAACGAATCGGGCTAATATCGATGCAAAATAAAAAAGCACCCTGGGAAACCCCAGGGTGCCATGATAATATTAAGTAAACCTATGTGAATTCTATTCACCAAGCATGATTACTTAACAACGATTTTCTTACCGTTTACGATGTAGAGACCGGGCTTAGCAGCGCTCTGAACGCGAACACCACTGATAGTGTAGATACCCTTAGAAGCCTCAACAATCTTGACGCTCTCGACAGCGGTATCAATAGCACTCTTAGCACCGTAGTAAGTCAAGCTGAAGTTATCGAGGAATGCCCAGTTGTTACCGGTACCCTTGTAGCGAGCAACACCAACACGAGCCTTACCATCAGCGGGAACATAGAAGCTAATCTCGTTCTTCTTGTACTTGCCTGCCTGCATCCACTGGTCAGCAGTGAACAACTGGTTGGGGAAGTAGTAAGTTACGCTTGTGGTAATGTCATTACCCTTTTCATCCTTCTCACCAGTAGCTACATTCTCCTTGTAGGTCTCGCAGTTTGAAGTAATGTCAATGGTAATATCACCATTCTCGTTGATAGCATCAATCTCCTCAGCAGTCATCTTGCCTTCGTAGATGTTGTGGATAGCAACCTCACGCTTGCCATTAGAAGTAGTAGCATACAAGTAAGCAGCCTGATCAGTCTCCTCACCATTAACAACGATCTTATAGTCAGCATCGCCAACAGAACCACCTACACGGTAAGCACCATCGCAAGCAAGAACATAAGTACCCTCGGGAAGACCTACAAAGTCAACATAGGTATCGAAACCATTAGCCTGATTCCAACGCTCAGCAACAGGACCAGCAACACCACCACCAGTACCGAAACCGCTACCAGCCCAACCGGGATAGTTAGCATTCTGACCTACAGTAGCATAATCCTCGAAATCGGGATCCTCGAACAAAGAGGTCATGTCGAAGGGATTCTCGTCGGTAGCGTCCTTAGCGTTCTTGTCAACCTTAAGAGCACCAGTCAAGAACTGCAACTCAGCTACATAAGCATTCAACTCATCAGCAGACATCTTACCATAGTAAGTCTCGCTATCTTCCTCGAAGCTTGCAGCAGCCTTCTCAGCACGAGCCTTAATATCATCGGCAGCATTGTCAGCAAACTCATCGTATGAAGCAAGGAAGTTAGTATAAGCATCAGAAACAGCAGCCATCAGCTTGCTTGCAGCCTGCATCTCAGCGATTACGTCGATCAAAGAAGCGATTGCCTTGTTGCAGTCATCCTCGGTTGCAGTAGCAATGCCCTCAACAACCTTACCAGCCTGGAAGATAGTCTCCTGAGCCTTCTCAACAGTGGGCTCATTCAAACCATCCTCGAGCTCAGCCAAAACAGCCTCAGCACGCTCAATCTGATCCTGAACAGCAGCAGCCATAGTAGCTACACCAGCACCATTGTAAATCAACTGGAAGTCACTCCAGATAACCCAGTTAAGACCATTGGTACCCTTAACACCAATCTTCAAGTCGCCAGCCTCCTTCAAAACGAAAGCAAACTCGTTCTCGAAGAGACCATTGTCGAATGCCTCTCTTGCAGTCTCCATGCTGCTGGGAACTACCTCAGCATCGTCACCACACTCAATGAGGAGCTTAGCGCTCTCGTTAGCATATACCAATGCCTCGTGCTGACCTACTTCGCCGTTGTCGTTAGTATCGTGACGCTGGAAGCCCTTGAACTTCAAGGTGTAAGAACCCTTAGGCATATCAGCGATAGTCTGATATACATCGAATGAAACATGCCATCTCTCAGCACTGTTTACACGAGTGGTAACATTACCAGTCCAGTTAGCAGAACCCCATGCATAGTTAGAGTTGTTCATCAAGAGGGTAACATCGTCACCAGCCTTCATAACGGGCTTAACAGCCTCAGCTACCATAGCATAAATAGCATTGTTGTCGATAACGGCATTGATATCCTCGCGGAGCCACTTCTCGTTATCAATCTGATCCTGCAAGGGCTGAGCCTTAGCCTCAAGAGCGTCCTTCAAGTCAGAGAAGGTCTCACCAGCCTGCTCTGCCTTCTCATTGATCAAAGCAATGAAATTCTTAAGATTGCTGTAATCCTTAAGGCTGGCAGCGAACTTAGCCTCAGCAGCCAACACTGTATTGTGAACAGCCTCGAAGTCGGCATCATCGTCAGCACTCATAGCATCTGTGTAAGCGCTTGAGAAAGCGTCACGGATATCTGCATTACAAGAACCCTCAGCTACGAGGTTATCCATAGCATACTTGGTACCCAGAGACTCCAAGTATTCAGTAAGAGCAATTCTTGCAGGATTCTCACCTGCACCAACCATTACCTTATGCTTTACCTCGATATTGTCGAAATACAAAATAACTTCATGATCAAACTGAGCCAAGTTGAAGGCAATATTCTGATAAGGATTCTCTTCCTTAGACTGAGCAGTGGTTACTGACTGAGTGTATTCGAAATGCTTCCACTCTGTAGTAAATCTAACATTACCAATAGCTCTGTAGTCATTATAATCGCCTGGGTTAATACCATGCGACTGAGTATCAATATCTGCTCCGAGATCCTCACTAGCCTTGTAGTCGAAGCTAACCTTAATCAGGTCACCAGCAGGAATAGACTCGTTCATCTTAATGAAGAACTGAGAATCCCAAGTCTGATCTACCTTTGCAGGAACAGCAATCTGAATACCACGGCTCTCTTCCACACCAATGCCCTCTACAGGAGTAGCAGGATTGTCACCACGCTGGTAAATACGAACAATATAGTTAGATGTGTTCTCACCTTCGAAATCACCATTAGTTACAACGGGCTTCCAGTAAGGGAGCAACGTTTCATCCTGCTTCTGACGCTTAATAACCAAGTTATCCAAATAGAACTTAGCTTCGTAATCGCCATTTACAGACAAGTTGAATGCAATTGACAACTGACCACTGCTGGGAGTAAACTCATACTCATAATCATTCCAGTCCTTACCGAATTCAACATTGTCACCCAGACCGTTGTTGTCGAGGTAATTACCAGGAGTGGTGTGACCCTGTGTACCTACGCTGAGAGTCTCCGAAGCACCTTCGTCATCCCATTCTGCACGGCATGAGAAAGAAATGAAAAACTTCTCGCCAACTTCTACATCAGCAGGGAGGTTAATCCAGAGCTGAGCATCCCAAGGCTGTGCGGGATTGGCAGCAGAGGTAACAACCAAAGCTTTTGAGTTTCCAACACCAACTCCGTCAACAACACATTTTGCAACATCAGCACCACTGAAGATGTCGCCGTTTGCTTCGCCGTTTAGCAAACTGGGCTTTGCACATACCCAGTCGAATGAATCACCTTCGAAGCCCGAGTTTGCGTTGATGTTGTCTCCATACTCAACGTCCTGAGCCATCATCGAAGATGAAGCAAAAACAGCTGCAATGAGAGTAAAAAACTTCTTCATAACAATAGTTTTTAGGTTAATAAAAAATTAGTTTTAAAATAATGATTAATTAGTTTATTCTTGTTATCAACATAATTTCGGTGCAAAAATAGTAATTATACATTTATATAGTTATCAAGTATGAAACACGCGCTATCATTTTTGTAACATACCATGCTATTTTACTGAAATTCTATAATATTAGTTGCTTTTCTTGTGTTTTTTCAGCGTGCGCAGGGAAGCCTCAAGACGTCGCACCAAGTCGCGTTTTGAAGTAGAGGGAGAGAACACAAACCCCTCACCAACCACTAATTTCTGTGCAGCGGAGTCCACAAAACAGATGCTCACAAACGGTCCACCCATTGCTCCGTTTCGCATCTGCCACAGACCTCTCATCTCGGTAATCATACGACCGTCCAACTCACGTTCCTTGGCAGTCACGACAGGGTTCTCACCCTCCCAGACAGTCTCCATCCACTGATCGGGCTGACTACCAGGAATATTCTCCATCATGACAGAATCGCGAAGCATGACCAGTTCCCTGACATCCGCGATATTGGGACCAAAATAGGGACGAGTATAGAAAACCATGTTGAGCTGCTTCTCTGCAGTTCGTGAACTGCCCCACACAAAGTCCTTTCCTTTCTTGGTGAATTTTATCTCTTCGGGTGCCTCAACAGTATAGCCAAGCACTTCCTTCAAGTCCTTGTACAACTCGGCAGAATGATGTTTTGCCAAGAAGGAAGCCTGAATGGAGAGTTGGTTGTCGAGCACAAGCTGGCGGATATAGTCACCATGCGATGACACATAACCTCTCAAGGCATTCACATTTGGTGTGGAAATCTGCACCTGCACTTGGGGAGCAGCCATGATGTCGGTGGCAATACCCACAGTAGGTTGCTTCACCGTGTTATCAACCTTGACCAGCACACGGCTGTGCATACGCTTGAACTCACCCTTGTCCATAGAGGTCGGGATGCGCGACATGCGGAAGAAATCCTCACCCTGATTCAGCCCTGGCACATTTACCGTAAGCATATCTTCGAGCGAGTCCTTCAAGTCTGAATTCAGCACAGCGTTGTCAAGTATCAGCACCACCTCGCTGGGTTGTCCTATCGACTGAACGTGCGAATGTTTATCACGCCCTTTTTCGGACGACTCGCAAGCACAAAGACCTGCAACTAACAATAAGAGGAGAGAGGATTTCTTCATTGTATTCACTTTTTACTTGCTACTTTTACTTTAATATCCTTGGCATGGGCACTATATTCGGGTGCATAGAGACACTGGATGTTTGTGATGCCCGTACTGAACTCACCAGGACGCTCCACAAGCCAGTCCTCCTCGATAACGTAACTGCCACGAGGCAGATAGTCGATGAAGAAGTTTACGGCAGCATCCTTCACAGCACGATAGTAAGCCAATCCGCTACGCCAGTTATACCCCGAAAGTTGCGAGACAGGTTCGGCAGTGGCAGGACGTGGGGCATGCAGCACCACATACTCATAATCCTTCTCGGCTGTAATAATATAACGTACGTGTACGCGCGAACCTACGGAAAGGTCACCCAACGCCCCACTTGCCGACTTGCCGGCTGTCTGACTTTCGGGCTTCACCTCAACCTTGACGGAGAGTTCACCCTTTTCGCTATTCTCCACAGACGAGATAGGAGCCAGATACTGCGCATAGATTCCGCCCCAGCTCTCCTGATTGCCCTTCTTGACAATCTCAACAGACTTAACGTCATCCTTTACCTCCATCTGCGAACGCACATAACCAAATGCTGTACCTTCACTCTCCACCTTTGTCTTCTGCTTACCCACCAAAGACACCTCGGCATCACAGCCTTGCTGCAAGGCTCCCTCATTGTCAAGCAAGAGGGCAAATACAGCATTTGCCGTATTGACAGGAGAATCCCACTCAGAAGTACGCTTATGACGAAGCAAGTAGCGACGCATACCATCCAGAAGTACAGAGTCTTGTGGCGACAACTGAGAGATAGCCTCCATCACCTGCACATGGATGTGCAACTTACGGTTGATGCTACGATGATTGCCTTGTGGGAACTCGAAATAAGTCAATCCCTCCTCATTGGTAACAAGGAACTTCTTTACAGATTCCAGATAGCGCTCTGAGTTCTTGTTCTTTCCTGCCTTTTTAAGCACGATGGCAGCCAGCGCACGCTCTTCAATGTCAAGATCCTCAGGATGCTTTACCAGCACCTTCAGCAGGGAATCTGCATTATGACGGTCGGCCTTGTCCATCTGCACACCACTCTGATAAAGCACATAGAGATAACGGAGTGAAGAGGCAGAGAGATGAGTGGGACGATCCTTACGTATGAAATCGACAGCCTTGGCTATCATATTGTCGGGAGCCTTTCCGCTCAGCACCTTCAATCGGGTGAGCAGGTAAGCCACCTCGCGAGTGATGTAGTAATTACCCGACATACCTGGGAACCAAGAGAACGAACCATCACTATGCTGCAACTTACGCATCTTGTCGAGGTATTCCTTTTGCAAGCTGCTTTGGGTAGCTCCGTCGAAAAGGGTGTTGAGTCGTTGTATATGCTCCGTTTCGGCTTCTGCCTCAGCTATCCAGGGCGTCTCCTGCAAGATGATGCTCTTCAAATCCTCGTTTTGCAGGAGTTTACTCTTATGCAGCAAGCCTGCATCCTTCCAACTGTTGATAGCCTTGAGGATGTTGGGATTATGGGCAGCGATGCTACCTGAAAGCGAACCTGCATAGTAGGCACTTGCCAATGAAAGGATATCCTCGTTTTTAGGCCAAGCCAGCGAGGGTAATGCCTGGATGGCATACCATACAGGCTGACTCACATACTCCAAGGTAAGTCGTTTGTTGACGGCATCCTTCACAGGGAACATCTTGGTGAGGTCTTCATGATAGTTGCCTGCCTTGATGTAGGTAAGTGCCCTTGAGTCGGTAATCCATTCCTTGTTAGACAGTACAGGAAGATAGCGTTGCTCACCATCGCTACAGGTTGAGCCCTCGGCTACCCATCGGCAGATGAGCATACCAGCATCTTCGGGCACGTCATAAGGAATCAACAAGGTTGTATCGCTCTGCGCCTTGACATCGAAGTTGATGCGTTGCTTAAGCATAACCTTCTCTGTTTCAGCATCAAGAATAGTCAGTACGGCACGCCCCTTCTGTGCACTCTGTGAGATGTTGAAGACAGTAGCAGAGAGCGAAGCCTTATCACCCTGACGCAGGAAACGGGGTAATGAGAGCTGAGCCATCAAATCCTTCTGTGCCTTGGTCTCCTCGTTGAGAATCGTCGTAAGCAGGTCTTGCGTATGAGCCAAGCCCAGCAAGCGCCAGGTAGTCAGACTCTCGGGAAGCGTGAAAGAGATTGTCACCTCACCCTTCTCGTTGGTGCGAAGGGCCGGATAGAAGAAGGCTGTCTCGTTGAAGTTCTCGCGAAGCTGAACCGCAGGGTCAGCCACACCCTCGTTGCCCTCTTCAGAGTCAGCAACTTCGAGTATTTTATCATCCTCAATCATCTCAGCACCATTATCCATTGAATCCTCATCATAAGACTTCTTGCTCATGCTTACAGATTCTCTCATGACCATCATGGGCGCAGCTCCGGCATACACTGCCTCGCCATCAGCTATACCAAGTTCATAAACAGCCTTGCTCCTCCTTCCCTTTCCAAGAGATTTCACACGACCATAGACATTGGGTGAAAAGAGAGATTCGTCAAACACAGCAAAGCTGAAGTTCTCATCAGGATACTCCTTCAAGGAGAAGCTGCTCCTCAGGGAGCTGGAACCTAACCTTGTAAGCGCACTATACTCATTTCTGAACAAGCTATAGAACATGGGATAGCTAAATGACCAGCCGTGCGAGTTTATGGCATCCAGTGAGGCATCATAGAGCGAAGCCATCAAGTTGGCATGGGCAGGCTTGCCATCGGGAGTAAGCAACTGCAGTTGCCAGGTTTCCTGTTGCCCTGGCTGCAACCTGTCGCGGAACGTAATCCATTTATGTTTCAATTGCTTATCAGGTTGCTGAAGTTGTATTTCCACTTTCTTGGTATAGACTTTTTCATTCTTCACCAGCATCACATTCATCACCACGCCCTTGTCATAAGCCTCCTCATAAGGAATGTCAAATGTCAGCAAGGTATCGGTCATGTGAATCAAACGGTCATCATGTACCTTCTTGTTGCTAGAGAGGGTGTAATACAAGTACACATCCTTGGAAGTACCCACCTGCACACGGGCACTCTTACCAGGCGTCATGTTTTTCTCGGCCACATACACCCACAAAGTAGAGTCGGTAGGCAGTTTGGTGTCATGCTGACTGAACAGCACCACCCTTGTCTTATACCGGGCAGTATCTCCCTTCACAACCGACTGAAGATAAAGGTCGAACTTGCCAGAAGGCGCATTCTTGAGACTTGTGGGCAACACACTATGCCCAGACTTCTCTTTCGTCTCGAACACCACCTTATCTCCCTTCTTAAAGGTCATCGTAATCTCACCGCTGACCTCTGTGCCTGTAGAGGTCACGAGTTCCATACTCCAAGGGGTTAGTTTGTCACGGTCAATCATGTCGGGCACTTGAGCGTGCAAGGTCAAGGGGGCACTACTCAGGAAGATGGACTGTTCGGCAGTATGCGTTTCGCCCGAAGGACTGATTACATCGTAGTGTACGCTAAGCACCTGACCGTAACGCAGATACGACTTGCGCTCTGCAATAGGCACGACCACCTTGAAATGGCCTTGCTCGTCAGTCAGCACCGTATCAAGTTTTTCATCATACTGAGAACGAGAGGGACGTCCCCAACGAGCCCAGTAGCTATCATCCCAACGGAACTGGCCCACCACCTGTGCGCCACGCACAGGTGCTCCGCTATACATCATGGCGCGACCCGTAAGACAAATGCTGTCAACAGGCATCTGCACGGCTGGAGCCTCATCCGTGGTGACTTCAAAAGTAGGACGCTTGTATTCCTCCACCTTCACATACTGTCGGGTATAACCATCCACAGTAATTCGGAAAGAACCTGTAATGCCTGACTCGGGCAACGTGAACTCGGTAGAGAATACGCCAAGTGAGTCGCTAACCACCTTGTTCTCTGCAACAACCTTACCATTCGCATCATGCAACGCGATGCTGTATTCCCTTTCTGGCAGTACTTTTCCGTTCCAATCCTTTCTCATGTATGCCACACCGCCCACATAGACGGTCTGTCCTGGACGATAGATGCTTCGGTCGGTGTAAATTTTCAGTTCGTCATGACTGCTGGGAGCGTCAAAATATACCTGACCATGATACAGACGAGCCGTAGCATGTGAGCAGTCCTCGCCATAGGTCACCTTCATCTCCAACCCCGACAAGAGAGCTCCACGAGAATCCTTGGGCCATTTGAAGTCGTACTTGCCATCCTTGTCGGTCTTCACCGTAGCATAGTAGGTAGTATCATCATTTCTTCTAAGGGCACGATAGAAGGTAAGAGTAGCTCCCTCCACAGGTTTGCCACTCAAACCATCATTCACCATGATGCGTTCCACCCCTTCGTGCAAGGAAAGACTGCTTGCCACCAAGCGAGACACGCTGATAAACTGAACAGACTCTTTGGTCTTATCCTTCAGCTTCATCTGGGTAGAAGGAAGCACCACCAGCGCATAACGTCCCACCTCGGGTGCCGTCCATGACAGCGTGTCAGAGAAGTGCTGCCAAGGACTGTGAGGTGCGCATTGGTGCAACTCATCGTTCTGCAAGGTGGCATGCTTGCGCAAATACTTCAACTTGTTCTTTGCCTTGGAATACAGCTTGTCATCAAAATCCTTGCTGAGTCGGTAGAACGACCAGTGGACGCTCTGCACATTGGTCATGGACATTATCCACCTGTAGGTATTACCAGGGTATGGGCGTCCGGAACTTAGATTCATGTAGAAATCAGGAGCTTGCACCTGTTGCAAAAGCTCGCTCAACCTACTCTTGTACTTATATTTTGGATAGAGTTTAAGTCCCTTTTCCAGCCAATCTACCTGCTTCTTTTTATCATACTCCGCACTTGCCAGCTTCAGGTACACCTCTGCACACAAGTCAAGTTTGGCATATTCGTCCTTCAGTTCCAGCAGGCGTTTTGTCCTTTCTTTCCCAATAAAATTCGAACAATCATCAAGCTTCAGCCACAAGACAGCCTTACGGTTGCCAAGTTTTTCATAATACTTTATAATGTTCGCGCGTGAGGGAATGTTATTGTTAAAAAAACTCACGTCCTGTGCATGACGCCACACCAACATAAGCATATCGTTGTTGTAGATGGCATCATCCTTACCTTTCTCCGTAAGGGGAGCCCATTGGCTAATTGTAGTATTGTGCAACACATCCAAATCGGCCAAAGCCTCGGCATAGCGCTGTGCCGACATCATCATGTAGTCATCGTAGCTCCATGCCTCCATCTTGGTTTCATCCGACGGCGACTGATACTCGAGTGCAGAAGATTTATAGGCAAACTTTTGGTACACATAGCCCAAAACAGCTTGTGTAATGGCCTTCTCCGTCGGGTCGGAAACGCTTTCCTTTCGAGCCTCCAATCGGGCAATACCCACATAGAAGCTGTCAGGATGGATGTTCTGTTCCTCCACCATGTCGCTAATGAACAAGGCCAATTCCTTCGAGGGCTTGTTGGCAGACGATGCAGACAACAAGGATAACAACGAGATGAATAAGAATAAGAATCTACGCATAGTCAATTGTTAAGTGATGATAAAAAATTAACTTGGTACGATTTGTGATGCGAACTTTTTATGGTAACGACTCATCCTTTTTTGCTGTGGCTGAAGGTTACTGGTTGCACACGAGCCTCCGGCACTAACGCCATTGGTCTTTCGCCTGTAGCCAATAACCTTCAAAAAGCACATATTGAATAAACCTACTTTACAGGAATCTCCTTGAGCAAAGCCTTGAGGAACACCCAGAACTTGGCAACGCTGGGAATATGGCAACGCTCGTTGGGAGTGTGGGGTGAGCGAAGTGTGGGGCCAAAGCTTACCAAATCCATGTTGGGATAAACACCACCAATGATGCTGCACTCCAAACCAGCATGGCAAACCTGCACTACAGCATCCTCGTTGAAGAGTTCCTTGTGCACCTTGACCATTGTGGCGGTGATGGCGCTGTCGAAGTTAGGTTGCCAAGCACCATACTGGCCACCATACTCCACCTTCATGCCAGCCATCGAGAAGCATGCCTCCTGCATCTCCTGGATATACTCCATCATGGTTTCGTTGCTTGAACGTGCCAAGATCAGCACATCGGCCTTGCCCTCGCCAATGGTAATGATGCCAAGGTTCGAACTGGTCTCCACCACGCTGGGAATACTGGGGATGTAACGAAGCACACCATCGTGACAAGCGGTAATGGCATTCACGATGTTGTCCTGAATCTCCTGAGGCATAATGCCAGCAGGCATCTCACAAGGCTCAGCCACCAGCGTGATGACGTCCTCAACGCCACGATATTCGGTTTCGAAGACGGTCTTGCAGTAAGCCACGAGGTCCTTCAGGTCCTCAAGGTTGTCAGCAGGTATGGTCAGCACCACCTCGGCTGTTCGGGGAATGGCGTTACGCATATTGCCACCCTTCCAACTGCTCAGGCAAGCATCGTCATCCTGTATGGCCTGACGAACCACGCGAGCCATCAGCTTGTTGGCATTGGCACGACCCTCGCAAATCTCAAGGCCACTATGTCCACCCTTCAAGTCCTTCAAGGTAATCTTTACAGCCACATCACCTGCCTCAGGAGCCAGTTCCTTGTATCCTATCGAGGCGTTGATGTTGACACCACCGGCACTACCAATGACAAACTCGCCCATCGTCTCGTTGTCGATGTTCAAAAGGATGTCACCCTTCAGGGTATCAGCCGACAGATGGTTCACACCATACATGCAGGTCTCCTCGTCGGCAGTAATTAGAGCCTCCAGGGGACCGTGCTCAATGTCGCAGCTCTCCATCACAGCCATGATGGCAGCCACACCCATACCGTCGTCCGAACCAAGGGTAGTACCCTTTGCCTTTACCCACTCACCGTCGATGTAGGTCTCAATGGGGTCGGTTTCAAAATTATGGTTACTCTCGTCCACCTTCTGTGGCACCATGTCCATGTGTGCCTGCAGCACAGCCACCTGTCGGTTTTCATAACCCGGTGTGGCAGGCTTGCGCATCACGATGTTCTCGGCATTGTCCTTGAACGCCTCAATGCCATGCTCCTTAGCCCATTCGAGCAGGAAGTTCTGTACTTTTTCCAGGTGTCCGCTGGGACGAGGTACTTGTGTAAGAAGATAGAAGTTCTTCCAGATAATCTGGGGATCGAGTTCTTTGATTTCCATATTATTAGTTGTTTTAAGTATTTTATTTTATAGATGAACTAGGTAAACTAGATGAACTAGAAGAACTAGATAAACTAGATAAACTAGAAGAACTAGAAAAACTAGATGACCAAATGACCAAATGACCTAGATGACCAGATACCCCCCTGCGCCTACTCTCGTTTCACTTTCTTTGTTAGCGACAATGCCAGCGATGAGTATGCTCCGAGCAGCGCCACCAAGGCCGTCTGTATGGTGTGGACGATGAGCACAAACACCACGGCATCCGTCTGGCACACGCCAAAGAGCACGAGCACCGTCTTCACGGCAAAATGCCAGGGGCCTGCCCCATTGGGCGTGGGAACCAGCACCGCAAAAGTGCCTACCACGAAAGCCACCATAGCCACCGACACCCCCAGGTGCTCGGTGTAGGAGAAGCAATAGAACGTGAGGTAGAAGTGCAGGAAGTAGCTAACCCATATTCCCAGCGAATAGAGTATGAACAAGCCGCGCTGCCGAATATAGCGCACGCTGAACAAGCCCGAACGCAGTTCCTTCAGCACCCCTTGCACACGGGAGAAGATGCCCAGCTTTCTTGACAGCCACCAACCCATGCCCACAATCAGCACCACGCAGGCTATCGTCACCGCATAGCCCATTGGGGTGAACTTGCTCAGCATGCCGTCGAGCGACATGCCCGTCTCCTTGGCGATGCGGGCAAAGACGGGTATCTGCAAGAGCACCGTGATGCCACTCAGCACCAGAATGATGATAATGTCGATGCAACGCTCCGTCACCACAGTACCCATGCTGCGGGCAAACGACACGCCATCATAGCGCTTCAGCACACCGCATCGCAGGAACTCGCCCACACGAGGCACCACCAGCGAACTGCCATAGCTCAGGAAGATGGCGTTGATGCAGGTATTGTTGCGTGGATGCTCACCAAGCGGCTCCAAGGCCAGACGCCAGCGCAACCCACGCAATGCCTCGGCCAGAATGCCAAAAGGCAAGGAGAGCAGCATCCACGTCCAGTTCATGCCCCCACTCAGGGCATCACTCACTTCCTGCCAGTTCATTCCGCGATACATCCACCAAAGGATGAGTGCCGAGATTGTCAGGGGAAGGACGATTTTAAGTATTGTGCCAAGCGTTTTGTTCATCACCAGTGTAGGCGCTATTTTGTGCAATTTAAAGTTTGAAGTATGAATTATGAATTGCGAATTATGAATTACGGATTATTTTCTCTATCTTTGTGCGCAAATTTACTCAAAAAAACTGAAACGATGAAACAGGTAAGGCCAAAAAAGTTCCTCGGACAACATTTTTTGACAGATTTAACAATTGCCAACGCAATTGCCGACACCGTAGATGCCTGTCCCGACATTCCTGTGCTGGAAGTGGGACCTGGTATGGGTGTCATGACTCAATATCTCGTGAAAAAGCCTCGCACCGTAAAAGTGGTGGAGATTGACTTCGAGTCGGTGGAGTATCTGCGTAAGAACTATCCCGACCTGGAAGAGGGCATCATTGAGGACGATTTCCTGAAGATGCATCTCGAAAACACCTTCGACGGACAGCCTTTCGTGCTCACCGGCAACTATCCCTACAACATCTCAAGCCAGATCTTCTTCAAGATGCTCGACTACAAGGACCTCATACCTTGCTGCACGGGCATGATACAAAAGGAGGTGGCCGAGCGCATTACGGCACAGCCAGGCAACAAGACCTATGGCATACTCTCGGTACTCATCCAGGCATGGTATAGCGTGGAGTATCTCTTCACCGTGCACGAGCATGTGTTCAACCCACCCCCAAAGGTGAAGTCGGCCGTCATTCGCATGACGAGAAACGACGTGACGTCATTGGGATGCAACGAGAAACTGTTTAAACGTATCGTTAAGACCACCTTCAACCAGCGACGCAAGACGCTGCGCAACAACATTCGTCCCCTGCTTAATGAGATGAACGCGCAGCGCGAGCAGCAAGGCATGGCGGCCATTGACTACAGCGACATGCTTGCCGACGAGCTTTTCAACAAGCGTCCCGAACAACTGTCCGTGGCCGATTTCATCAACCTGACCAACATGGTCGAAACTGTGGGATGCTGAGAGCTGTACATCACGACTCTTATCACCCCCCAAAACCTTCCACAGTTCCTCCTACCAGCACTCAGTGTGCACACAATTGGCTTACGTTTGGCTTACGTGTTTTGACGTAAGCCAAACGTAAGCCAAACGTGAGCAGACAAGGTGCACACCGAAGGAAGAGAACAAGATGGGCAAGACAGGCTTGCCAAATACAAAACAAAAAAAGAACAATCCGCAACAAGATGATAGTTTGTATCGCCGAGAAACCATCCGTGGCACGAGACATTGCCCATGTTCTTGGAGCCAATAGCCAGCGAGATGGGTACATGGAGGGCAACGGTTACCAGGTAACGTGGACCTTTGGCCACCTTTGCGAACTGAAGGAACCTCACGAGTACTTCCCCCAATGGAAGCAATGGAGCCTTGCACAGCTGCCCATGATACCACCCCGTTTTGGAATCAAGCTCAAGGCCGACCAGGGCATTGAAAAGCAGTTTCACATCATAGAACGCCTGATGCAGGCAGCCGACGGCATTGTGAACTGTGGTGATGCCGGCCAGGAGGGAGAGCTCATACAACGCTGGGTGATGCAAAAGGCCAAGGCCAAGTGCCCAGTTAAGCGACTCTGGATTTCCTCGTTGACCGAAGAAGCCATACGGGAAGGATTTCAGAACCTGAAAGACCAAAGCGAATACCAGACACTCTATGAGGCTGGATTGGCACGTGCCATAGGCGACTGGACGCTGGGCATGAATGCCACCCGACTGTACACCCTGAAATACCGGCAAGGGCAGGGGCAGGTGCTGTCAATAGGACGCGTGCAAACCCCTACGCTTGCCCTCATCGTACGACGTCAGGAGGAGATTGAGAACTTCGTGCCACGACAGTCGTGGGTGCTGTCCACCTTGTACCGCAACACGCGTTTCAATGCCATTGCACGCGACGAGGATGCCGAGGCAGAAGAGAGGGCGCAGATAGCCGAAGCTGCCAAGCAGGGCAAGACGCAGAAGTCAAAGGGGCCCATCTACAAGGTGATAGAATACCCCACCGAGCAGGAGGGCAAGAGTGTGCTGGAAGCCATTAAGAACAACGACTTCACCGTAGTGTCCGTCACCAAGAAAAACGGTACGGAGTCATCGCCCCGACTGTACGACCTTACCAGTTTGCAGGTAGATTGCAACAAGCGTTTCGGTTTCTCGGCCGACACCACCCTGCAACTCATACAGAGCCTCTACGAGAAGAAGTTCACCACCTACCCACGTGTAGATACCACCTTTCTGCCTGACGACGTCTATCCCAAATGTCCTCAGATCATGAACGGCCTTTACCTCACCAAGTTTGCTGGCAATGCCCCCTACGCACACCTTGTGAAGCCATTGGGCGGAAAAGCCTTGAAGAAGAGCAAGAAGGTGTTCGACAACTCAAAGGTGACCGACCACCATGCCATCATCCCCACAGGCGTGCAGCCACAGGGATTGAGCGAGATGGAGCAGAACGTGTTCGACCTCGTGGCACGCGCCTTCATCGCCGCCTTCTATGATGACTGTAAGTTTGAGACAACGACGGTGATGGGAAAGGTAGGCACGACCCCTCTCCTAACCTCCCCCGAGGGGGAGGGACCTTTAGTCACGTCTGCTGCTGAGGGGGGTAATGGAAACGAAATGGGAACGGGGAATGGAACGGGGAATGGAATAGGAACAAGTAATGGAAACGAAACAGGAACGGGAAACGAGGATTCTTGCATCCTTTTCCGTGCCACGTTCAAGCGCATCACGGACGAGGGTTGGAAGGTGGTCTTCAAGAAACCCGAAACCGCAAATGTAACTAAAGAGGCCTCTCCCCTCGGGGAGACGGGAGAGGGGGTCGGAACCGCAGAAGGCGTTGAAACCGCAGCCGTCTCTTTCACCAAAGGCGAAAAAGGTCCCCACACACCCACCCTCTCCGAGAAGTGGACCACCCCACCCAAGCCCTACACAGAGGCTACCCTGCTGCGAGCCATGGAGACAGCGGGCCGACTGGTGGACAACGAGGAACTGCGCGACGCCCTGAAAGAGAACGGCATCGGTCGCCCAAGTACCCGTGCAGCCATCATAGAAACCCTGTTCCGCCGACGCTACATACGCAAGGAGAGAACCTCGCTATGGGCCACTCCCACGGGCGTACAGCTCATCAACCTCATACACGAAGAACTGCTGAAAAGCGCCGAACTGACCGGCCTCTGGGAAAAGAAGCTGCGACAGATTGAGCACAAGGAATATGAAACCAAGCAGTTTATCGACGAACTCAAGCAAATGGTCAACGAGGTGGTGCTGGCCGTACTGGCCGACAACAGCAACCGCCACGTGGCCTACACGGAGGAAGAAACCAAGAAGAAAAAGAAAAAGTAGGCCATGGGCAATAATATGCCCTGACGTGCGTTATTTCTTAATGGACGCATCGCGTTCCCTGTGAACGGACGGCGTTCCTTGTGAACAAAAACAAGAAAGCATCAATGAGAGCCATCAAAGCCATCTGCACAACCATAGCCATCATCACTCTTCTTTGCGCTTGCGGAGCCGAAAGCAACGTGAAGAAGGGAGATGCCTTTTATGCTATTGGCGAGTACTTTGATGCCGCAGCCGAATACAAGAAGGCCTACACGCGCACGCCGAGCAAGGAAAAGGAAAAGCGAGGCGAGAGGGCTTGGAAAATGGCGGAATGCTACCGCAGAATAAACTACACGGCCAAGGCTATGGCTGCCTACCAGAATGCCATCCGCTACAAGTACCAGGACAGCATGAAGGTGTTCTATCTGGCTCAGATGCAGCACAAGACGGGCGACTACAAGAATGCTGAGAAGAACTACCAGCTGTTTCTTGATTCTGTGCCCGACCACAAAATGGCACAGATTGGCTTGCTGGGAATCAAGCAAGCGCAGAAATGGAAGAACAACCCCACACTGCACACGGTGAAACGCCACTCCCTGTTCAATGGCAGGCGTGCCGACTTCTCGCCTGTGCTCACTGGTGACGAATGGGACGAGGTGTTCTTCACCTCTACCCGACCACAAGCCACGGGAGACGAGTTGAACGGCATCACAGGCACCAAGAGTGCCGACGTCTTTCACTCCAAGCGCGACGACCAGGGCAAATGGGGACAACCCGAACTGTGCGAAGGCGAGGTAAACTCGGAATACGAAGAAGGTGCGTGCTGCTTCTCGCCCGATGGCAAGACGATGTACATCACACGTTGCACCTACGACTCCGACTATCCTCGTTTTGCCGAGATCTACACCAGCCAGCGCAGCGATGCCTCGTGGAGCAAACCCCAAAAGCTGGAGCTGACCAGCGACACGCTGTCGTGCTACGCACATCCTGCTGTTTCGCCCGATGGCAAATGGCTCTATTTCGTGAGCGACATGCCTGGTGGCATGGGTGGCCTTGACATCTGGCGCATCGCCATTGGGGAGAATGGCATGGGAGGCGTGGAGAACGTGGGCGAACCCATCAACACGGAGGGCGACGAGATGTTTCCAACCTTCCGTCCCAACGGAGAACTGTACTTCTCGTCCAACGGACACCCTGGCATGGGCGGACTTGACCTCTTCTGTGCCAAGCGCGACACCACCGACACACGCCACGAGACATGGAACGTAGAGAACCTCATGTGGCCCATGAACTCAAGCGGAGACGACTTCGGCATGACCTTTGAGGGTGTGCACAACCGAGGTTACTTCAGCAGCAACCGTGGCGACGGACGAGGATATGACCACATCTACACATTTGAGTGCCCCGAAGTGCTGCAAACCATCAAGGGATGGGTGTACGAGAAGGATGGCTACGAACTGCCTGAAGGACTTGTCTATATGGTAGGCAACGACGGAACCAACCTCAAGATAAGCGTGCGTGGCGACGGTTCGTTTGAGCAGGTGGTCAACCCCAAGGTGCAATACGTACTGCTGGGCACCTGCAAGGGCTACCTCAACCATAAGGAGGAACTCTACGTGGACACCAGTCATGTAAGCCGCGAATACGTGTTGCAGTTCCCGTTGGCAAGCATCAACACGCCAGTACTGGTGCGCAACGTCTTCTATGAGTTCGACAGCGCCAAACTGACAGAATCGTCCACCATGGCCCTCGACTCACTCGCCGACCTGCTTCACGAAAACCCCAACATCACCATCGAGCTGTCAAGCCATTGCGACTACCGCGGTGCCGATGCCTATAACCTGCGACTCTCACAGCGCAGAGCCGAGAGCGTGGTGAAATACCTTGTGGAGCATGGCATCGCCATGGAGCGCCTCACCCCTGTGGGATACGGCGAGACACGTCCGAAGATTGTGACACGCAAGATGGCTGAGCGCAACCCGTTCCTTCACGAAGGAGATACGCTCACCGAAGCCTTCATCATGAAGTTCGAGAATCCTGACCATCAGGAGATTTGCAACGCCTACAACCGCCGCACGGAGTTCAGGGTGTTGCGAACCACCTATCAGGCATCGTTTGCCCCTACTGCTGAGGAGGTCAACCATGAGGAGGAAGAAGAGGATGGCGCATCGCCTGCCCGCGATGAGGACGGAGAAAACGTCATCGCCGACACACAAGAAAAGAAAACAAACAAAAATACTCATGAAGCAATACCAAGACTTACTGAAGAGAATCCTTGACGAAGGTGTGGAGAAAGGTGACCGCACAGGTACTGGCACCATCAGCATCTTTGGCCATCAGATGCGTTTTAACCTGCAAGAGGGTTTCCCCCTTCTGACGACAAAGAAGGTGCATCTGAAGAGTATCATATACGAACTGCTGTGGTTCCTCGATGGCAATACCAATGCCAAATGGTTACAGGAGCGTGGTGTGCGCATCTGGAACGAGTGGGCCGACCCTGAGACGGGCGACCTGGGTCACATCTACGGTTACCAGTGGCGCTCATGGCCCGATTACAACGGTGGTTTCATCGACCAGATTCAGCAAGCCGTGGATACCATCAAGAAGGACCCTAACTGCCGACGCATCATCGTCTCGGCATGGAATGTGGCAGACATCGACAACATGAACCTGCCTCCCTGCCATGCCTTCTTCCAGTTCTACGTGGCTCCTCCCGCAACGCCCGGTGGCAAGGGACGCCTCTCCCTGCAACTCTACCAGCGTAGTGCCGACACCTTCCTCGGTGTGCCCTTCAACATTGCCTCCTACGCCCTGCTCTGCATGATGATGGCACAGGTTTGCGACCTTGAGCCAGGCGACTTCATTCACACCACAGGCGACACGCACATCTACCTGAACCACATGGAGCAGATCAAGGAACAGCTCAGTCGTGAGCCACGCCCCTTGCCCCGCATGATTCTCAATCCCGAGGTAAAGAGCATCTTCGACTTCAAGTACGAGGATTTTAAGTTAGAGGGCTACGACCCATGGCCAGCCATCAAGGGTGTGGTGAGTGTGTAAATAAACAAGTGTATGAAGATCTTCATACCTTTGACTGACAATGAAGAATGTGAAGACATGGAACTACCGAAGGATTTTTGTGAGTTGATGCGCCAGCAGTATGGCGACGAGATGGCCGGGAACCTGTTTGAGGGACTCTCGCAGGAACCTGTTGTGTCCATACGACTGAACCCTAAGAAA
>JAKSLO010000051.1 GCA_024401185.1 Bacteroidaceae bacterium
AACTCGTTTATTCGATGCTCCGTGCCCCGTTGCCTCGATTTCTCGATGATTCCCCTTACGGGCCATAAAAAGGGGAGGTGGTTTACACCGCCTCCCAATCTAAACTTATTTTGCTACCGTCGATGGCCACGCCTACAATGGGTGTGCCATCATCGGTGGATTCGCCCATGTCGAATTGGGTGATGCCCTCTTGTGCCGTTCGCTGCGTACTGCGTGTCGTGCCTGTACTGAGGTCATAGAGCTGTATGCGCTCAGCGTGGTCGTCCTCCATAAGCATCAGCAGGTAGGGATCCACACCACCGCCTTCGTTAAGTATGGCCACGCCACGGCAACGACCCGACGCGTTCTCTATGCAGATTTTCTCCCTGGGGCATTTCTCCTTGTCGAAGAAAGTGGAAAACATAGGGTCATCAAACTTATCAAAATGACAGCTTACGATGCCTTTCTCATCTACCTCTGCCTGGAAGAAACCTTGGAAAGACGCTTTCTGCATTTTCTCAGCAATGAAGAAATAGCTCTCGTTAGGCAGCAGGGTTGCCACGGTGTCTCGCTTGGACAGCGTGTCGGTATTCACGGGTTTACCCGTCTTGTCCTTGCCATTGACGCAGCTTCCCAATGTCATGGCAACGCCGGTGAGCAGGATGACAACAAAAATACTCTTTTTCATTTCTAATTAGTTCTGTTTGGCATAATTACGAAGTACGTCGCAGGTAGATACAATGTCGCGTACGTTGCGATGTGACACCAGATAGTCGAAGGCTGCACGGCAGGGGTGGAAGCGTGTGAACTTATATACGCTAACCTGCTCGTCCCAGTCATAGTCTAAGCTCCAGAAGGGTTCGCCTGTGGGAACCGATGCCAGACCATAGTACACGTCAAAACGAACCGCTTCGCTCTGGCAGTCCTTCAAGGCATTGTTGAGTTGCACGCGAGCCTGTGCACAGAGCTTGTTGGGAGTAGTATTGGCGCTACTCCAACCAAATTCGCTCAAAGCCCAGAGGTCGCCCATGTTGGAGGCTTGGAACATACGGTGTGCCATCTCAATCTCGGCCTTTGCCTTCTCGTCGCCTGTCAATGAGGACAGGGCGTTGATGCGGTCTACCATGTCCTTGCAGAACTCTGCCTTGAAGTTGGTTGCAGTAGGTACGATCATCTCTTCGTCCACCTCCTTATACTGCGAACGCTGGAACATGACCTTATAGCCAAAGTTACGCGTGGCCAGATAGGCACGGTAATTGGTGGATGTGATGTAGTTGGGCGTCAGCTGGTTGAGGTAGTTGAGAGCCTGACCATACTTGCCCTCTCGCATGCACTTGGTACCTACAAGGTCGTTAAGCACCTGGGTGTCGCAGTCAAACTTCTTGCCAAGTTGTTGTGCAAAGGCATCGGCAAACTTCTTCTTCTTTATCGCCTCGCAGAATGAGGCTACGTCTTCAAGGCCGAACGAACTGTCGAGTGCCTCGAACCAGTTTTGCTGCCACTTGCTTGCAGCACCTTCGTAAGACTTGGATAGAATCTGGTCGCACATGTTGTCGGCAATCACCTGTCCATGTACCAGATGGTTCTTCTTGAAGTATTCATCAAGGGCAGACTTGTAGGTGTCCATCAGGAAACAGTAGTTGGGACAGAATGCCACGTTGTCGTAGCGGTAGGTCAGATCGTCGGGCGACACCTTCGCGTCCTTTGAGGCAATCTCCTCCTCACTACGTGTGCAGAGTGTCTGGAAGTCGTTGGCCAGGGCTTTCAGCACCTTTTCGTTCATTACGATAGGTGCGTTGCGCAAGTTGGCCAGCATGAGTATGCGCTCGGCATTCTCCTTCTGTAGCACGGTGCCCTTCTGCTTGCAGGCCTGCTGGGCATGGCTGAGGGCTTCGGCGTTGTTGCCGTCTGCCAGTTCCATCCACGACAATGCGCTGAGCCATATCATCTTGTCGCTGCTTTTCTCTGCCATCTCTGCACAGAATTGTTTCATTCGGTTAGCATCTTTCTGCACGTCGCCAACTACTCTCTCCAAGTCTTCTTCGTCGTAGTAGAATGAGTCGCCGCCTTTATGCCAGTAGTAGTTTACATAGTCCTGCAGGGCATACTGCAAAGCCACGTTGGCGTCGGCTGTCTGCATCTCCGACAATTGCTTGATGCCTTTGTATCCTATGAACTTCGACACGCACCATCGCATGCTCACCTGGTCACCCAGTTCTGCGTAGATGCTCATGGCCTCGGTGAGTTTTCCCTGCTTGTACAGCACACCGGCATAGTAGCCACGCATGCGGTTCTGCAGGGCCTTGTCGCTGCAGCTTTTGCCTTCGCTGTTCCATACCTTTTCCACCTTCTCATAGTCTTTCTGAGCCGTATAGACGCGCATTTTCAACAAAGCCACACGACTGGCGAAGACCTCGGGCATGGAGTTCATCTGCTTCAGCATGCTGGCAGCTTCGCCCAGACAGTCACCTTCGGGACGGTATTCCCAGCGCTCCTCGGTGTCGCCTTGCAGCATCAGACAGGCGCGCAGGTATTTTGAGGCATTGGCATCCTTCTTTACGGCCACGGCAAAGGGGTTGGAGGCAAAGTTCTCGTTATCCAGCGCATCATAGGGTGCCTCCTTGAAGAAATCGCGAATCACATCCTGCTTGATGCTCTTCTTGAAATAGCCAAACCAGAAGTTGACGGTTTCCCCGAGTGTGCTGTTGGTGTATGCGCTGTTGAAGTCGGGGAAGGGTTGTACGATGCGGAAGGAAGTTCCCCCCTCATACTCGGCGGGCGTCCAGCACGCCCAAATGTGTGTGGCCATGCACATCAGCAAGGCCATCACGGCAATCAATCTTTTTTTCATAAACGTATAGTGTTGAATTCTATTTCATTATTCTCTGTTTCATTGTCCTTTTCCATCATGGAAGTCTGTATGGTTTCCTTTCTGTCGTATTACCTGAAGTACACCACCTCCTCGGCAATGTCAGAGCGCAGGTCCGACATGCGGTCGAGCAGTTCGCGGTTGAGTGCTGCGTCGCTCTCCTCTCGCCTGATGATGTCGCCGGGCAGTAGTCGCTCGCTACTCTGCACGGTGGCCGAGGCGGTGAGTGGAATGCTTTGGTAGAAGCGTGACTGCCAATGGGTTGAGTCGAGTTGTACGAACATGGTCGTGTCGCTCAGTTGCAGGCCGGGGGCAAGAAAGGCAAACTCGTTGTTGCGAAACACGGCATTCCAGCTGAAGTCCGGCAGAGCCACCGACAGGGGTAGCGCGTAGGAACTAAGATGACGAAGGTAGGGCTCTACGGCTTCGCGGGTAAGTATGGAGTTGGTCTCTTCCATGCTTTGCAGTTTGCCCGTGTTGTAAAGCATCAGTATGCCTCGGTCCACAGGTGGAGCTTCGAGTGCCAGCTGGTGCAGACGTATCGTGGTGCTGAGCTTACGGTTGGAGCCGTGCAGCTTGGAGGCAAGTACCCGCAGCATGGCGAAATATGCCTTTTGGTTGCTCTGCGCCCAGTCGTAGTCTATCTGTATCTCGTCGCAGATGCCCAGGCCATTACCCTCCGTGATGGCATCGATGCGCTGAAGCAGTCTGCTGGCTATTGCATCGGCATTTGCTTCGTCGTTCTTGGCTATCACACCCGGAGCCACGAACACCACGGGTATGCAGCGTTTCAGGTTGCTGTCTGCTTGTAGGCTGCCCAGGGACTTTAGTCCCCTGATGGTGGCATCGGGCATCATGCCCAGTTCCTTGTCGCGTGAGTCCTTTATCACATCAAAAAGGCGCACATAAAGTGTATGCACCCCAATGCTGTCCATCCATGCCCTCTCGCCTTCCGACAATTCAAAGGTGGTACGCCAATAATACATCGAGTATTGCGTATTCACCTTTTTCTTTGCACAGGAAGTGCAAAGTGCCAAGGCTATGAGAAGAAGGTTTAGCAGTCTTTTTGTGTGCATTCTTTGGAGTGTAGTTTTTGTTTGGGAAGTTCCTCTTGATAACTCGACAACTCGATTTCCCGACAACTCGATTTCCCGACAATTCGATGATTCGATAGCTCGATTTCTCGATAACTCGAAAATTCGATGCCTCGATGATTCGAATCCTCGAATCCTCGAAAACTCGATGCCCCGGTGCCCCGGTGCCCGATGCCCCGATTTCTTGAGGGTCTTGGCAGAGGGCGTGTTGGGGTTGTTGACTCAGACGCGGAACGTCAGAACCTCACCATCGCGCGTGTTACGGATGGCAGGCACCTCGCCGTCCACCATTCCCAGTTCGTAGGTGTCAATACCCGTCTCGCTGTAGTATGAGTCTGTCTCGATGCCAATGGTGATACGGTCGTATGTGGTAATGCGCTTGCCGGGGAAGAGCGTCTGCAGCTTGTCAACGGCACCTTGGTGGCAATCGTTTACCAGTTGCTCGTCATCCCCCTCGTTAAATCGGTTGAATACAAATAAGTCTGACATAATGGGCTTTGAGTGTTTAATATTGTCGGGAGAGTCCCGATTAATTAAATTTAACCATTAAAAAGTCTGTTATATTCCTGTTCAAAGTTGGGTGTAAGGATGCCTTTTCCCATAGCCTCGCGCAGTTCTTCGCTTGTCCAGAAGCGTCCGCCGTCGGTCTCTACACTTGGGGTTATTACGCCGTCATACACCAGCTTGAAGGGGTTTACCAGTTCTCGTTCTCGCTCACTCTCAAACACGTAGGGTGTCAAGGCTTCTGCCTCCTCAAAGGTGATGCCCAGTTCCTCTTGCACCTCGCGATGCAGGGCATCGCCTACGCATTCGCCCAAGTCCACATGTCCGCCCACGGCAGTATCCCATTTGCCGGGTTGGATGTCTTTCCATTCCGGACGTTTTTGCAGGAACAGTTCTCCCTTGCTGTTGAATACGTGCAGATGCACCACGGGATGCAGTAGTTTGCTTCCGCTATGGCATTCTGCGCGGGTAGCTGCGCCCACGATGTCACCCTGCTCGTTAACTATGGGGAACATCTCTTCTCCGTTATCTTTTCCGTTTGCTATCATGTTGTTTATTTGATTAGGTACAAAAGTACAAAAAAGCGCGTGAAAGAGCGAACATTTTACCTTATTTATGTAGCATGTTAGCCAAAAAAAGTGCTCAATAGTACAAAAAACATCCTTTTTCCTTTGCGTTATTGAAAAAAAGCATTACCTTTGCAGTCGCTTTTAGAAAGCATCGGGGTGTAGCGCAGTTGGTAGCGTTCCTGGTTTGGGACCAGGCGGTCGCCCGTTCGAGTCGGGTCGCCCCGACCACACCAATAAAGCCACTCATGACGAGTGGCTTTTCGTTTTCCATAGTCCCCCCCTCACATTCCTCAATTTCACGACTCTAATTTCTCTCCATGTCCATCAACCGTTCCATACTTCGCCTTGCGCTTCCCTCCGTGGTGAGCAACATTACCGTCCCGTTGCTGGGGCTGGTCGATTTGGGCATTGTGGGACATCTGGGCAAGTCCGAGCAGATAGGTGCCATTGCCATCGGTACGACCGGTTTCAACATGCTTTACTGGATTTTTGCATTCCTGCGCATGGGCACTACCGGACTTACCAGTCAGGCGCATGGAGCGAAGGACAAGGACGAGTGTGCCGTCAACCTGATGCGAGCCTTGTTGGCTGGCGCTTTCATCTCGTTGCTACTATGCATATTGCAAGTGCCTTTGCTGCAACTCATTTCCACGTTTACCCATCCCTCAGGTGCGGTGTTACCCTATTATCAGACCTACTTTAGCATCTGCATCTGGGGAGCGCCTGCCGTGTTGTGCAACTATGCCTTGACAGGGTGGTTCATTGGCATGCAGAACACACGCATACCGATGCTTGTCTCCATTGTGCAGAACGTGCTCAACATTGCCTTGAGCCTCATTCTGGTGCTGTCATTAGGCTGGGGCTTGAAGGGTGTGGCAACCGGTACGGTGATAGGCCTATATGGCGGTCTGGCTTTTAGTGGATTGATGGCTCTCTGGCTATGGCGTAAGGAACAGCTTGTCATGCCGTCGTTCCGTCACATCATCAACCGCCATGGACTGCTACGCTTTGCGGGTGTCAATACCGACATCTTTCTGCGTACGTTGTGCCTGGTGAGTGTGATGACCTTCTTCACCTATGCAGGTTCCAACCAGGGGGATGACTATCTGGCAGCTAATGCCTTGCTGCTGGAGTTCTTCATGCTCTATTCGTTCTTTATGGACGGACTTGCCAATGCTGCCGAAGCTCTGAGTGGAGAGTGTCAGGGTGCTCGCGACAATGTGCTTTTGCGACGCACCATCGTGCATCTCTTCGGTTGGGCCATTGTACTGGGAGCAGTCTTTACGTTGCTTTACATCGTGGGCGGTCTTCAGATGCTTGACTGGTTTACCAACCAGACCTCGGTCATCCTTTTGGCTTATCACTACCTGCCCTGGATATGGGCTGTGCCCCTTGTCAGCGTCATGGCTTTTGTGTGGGATGGCGTCTTCATCGGTTTATGCTGGTCGCGTGGTATGCTCATCAGTATGTTTCTCGCTTCCATCGTCTTCTTTGCCATCTATTTTACAGGCATCAGCACCATGCACAATAGCGCCCTTTGGCTTGCCTTCATCTGCTACCTTGCCACGCGTGGCATAGTGCAAACAGTCATCTGGCTTTCGCACGGCAAATCGAAGGCTTAGGGATTAGTTAGAGCCAATGTGGCAGCAGAGGGGATTTTTTATAGGAACTTCTATGAAAAATCTGTCCTTTGCAAAAAGTTGTATGTCAGGCAATTACAAAGGTTGTGGAACTTTTTCCACAGATTTGTCATAAAACTATATTATAAAACTTTATCTATGCATTCGCATAAATAAAGTTTATAACAAGAAATGTGCCAAAAGTTCCAGATGGCTTATAAACAACTGAATATAAATAATATATAAAGGGAGTTATTTTCTAAAAGTTACCCTCGAAAAATCCCTTGTGCATATATTTACCACGGATTACGCTTGTTTTTGCTATTCAGGCACCAGAATCAGCCTGAATGATGTCGTTTGGCTCGAAAAGGATGACTTTCGGGCTACTTTTCCCCGTTCATCTCCCGAGGTTCCCCCGTAGATCCTACACAAATGCGTGGAGAATCGTGGGGGAACCTCGGGGGAAAGTAGGGCGATAGTAGAGTGAAACAAGTCACTCTCAAATTCAAATTCCGGGAATCTTTTTATTTCGTTATCTCTTTCAGCACTCCGTCGCTGGGCAGGCAGAGCCATCCGTTGCATGAGGTCTTGTCGGCCCTGTAGCTCTTCCACTCTATGGCGTTCCAGTCTATCTTGTCGGTGCTTTGTGCCACGGGAACGTGGGGGATGAGGCTTCCGTCCTTGATGAGTATCACGATGGGCAGTTTGCCACATTCGATGTGCTGCCAACCAGGCGTATAGACATTTCCTGTCTGATAGTCAATCCACTTGTCTTTTCCGGGCAGGTAAACATCACGGCCGGTACCGTCCTCCAGCATAGGAGCTACGAGCATCTGCGAGCCAAAGAGGTATTCGTTGTCTATGCTCCAGGCACCCGGATCGTTGGGGTACTCCAGCAAAAGGGCGCGCTGCATGGGCCATCCGTTCTCAGTACAGATCTTGGCCTGAGCATAAATATAGGGCATGAGACGGTATTTCATCTCAGCACATTGGCGGTAGTAGTCAACGAATACGTCGTTGTAGAGCCAGGGCTCGGTGTCAACGCCATGGGCGCGAGAGTGGCTCGTGAGGAAACCGTAGGGCAGCCAACGGCGGTAGAGGTTCTCGGGCGACTTGGTTACGAAACCACCCATGTCATTGCTCCAGAAGCTGAAACCACTCATGCCGAAACTCAGACCGCCACGTATGTCACCCTGCAAGCCTGTGTTGGTGGTTGCTGCGTCGCCACCCCAGTGCAGCGGATAGCGCTGGCTACCAGCCCAGGCAGAACGTGCCCAGATGATGCCCTCGCCGTTGTTGGTCTGCTTGATGATATCGTAGGCCGCCTTGTTGTAACGGACGGGATAGAGGTTGTGCTCATACATGCCCGTCTTGCCGTTGTGGTAAACGCCGTTGAAGTAAGGGGCTGCTTCTCCGAAATCGGCTTTGATGACTCCCACGCCTTGCTTCAGCAGTCCTGCCAGCTTCTCTTGGTACCACTTCACGGTTTCGGGGTTGGTGAAGTCGAGCACGGCATCCTCTACGGGTAACTGTCCCTTGCCATTGGTCACGCACAGCTTCTTGTCGATGATCTCGTTGAAATACTTGTTCTTGGGAGTAAAATAGGTCAGCTGCCACAGGCATACATGGAAGCCGTCCTTCTTCATCTGCGCGAGCATCTTGGTGGGATCCTTGAAACGGTCTTTGGCAAACTGGTAGTCGCATTGCCAGTCCACACCAAACCAACCGGTGTCGAAGTGGATGACGTCGGTGGGTATTCTCAGGTCGCGCAGCTTCTTGCACACGCTGAGTCCCTCTTCCTGTGAGAAGTAGGTGATGCGGCTCTGCCATGTGCCGAACGACCACAGAGGTGGCATCTCGGGGCGGCCCACCACGTTGGTGTAAGCCGAGAGAATCTCCTTAGGCTCTCCGAAGAAGATGAAGAAGTCCATCTCCTCGTCTGCCATGAACAGTTTGGTGGCTCCGATGTATGACTGTCCGAAGTCGCAGGTCACGGGTGCTCCTGTGTGCATAAACATGCCATAGCCACGGTTGCTGAAGAAGAAAGGAATGGGTTTGTACATGTCGGGTGTCTCGGGACCCTGTGGGTCAACCACCGTGAGGTTTACCTTCTGTCCCACCTTGTCGAGCGAGGTGAAACTCTCGCCACAGCCGTAGATGCGCTCTCCCGGAGCCAGCGAGAATACGGGGTTGATGGCACGACTGTTGTCAGAGCCTCGCTTCATGAACATAAAGGGTGCCACCTTCACCTGGGTGCTGTCGTTGTCGTTCCAGGTGCGTGTGTGGGTAAGTTCCTTGCCGTGCTTGTCCTTGAGCACGATGCGCCAGGGGTAGGCCTTCACCTCCAGACTGCCCTCTGCCGAGGTGTAGGTCACACCGTCGGCGGTCTTCGTCTTTTTCCAGAGGGCGCTGCCGTCGGCTGGTTTGCCTACCAGCATGGGGTCGTCCTCATAGTTGTCCCTGGGCACGATGGGTGAGGTAAGCACCCTTACTCGTATGGTGCGGGCATCCACAGGTTCGATGCTGAACTGCAGCTGGGGGTCGTTGTCGTAGGCCGTATTGGGGAAGTCGAGCATCTGCAGGGGTTGGTGCAGGTAGGTATTGGCATTGAAAGCCTGGCGGGGCATCAGTTGCTCTCGTTTCCACTTCAGAATGCCTTTGCCTGTGGTGGTGTCGAAGCTTACCAGACTGTCGGCAAAGAAGTAGATGTTGCTGAAGTCGCTGAACTGTCCACTCATGTCGATGCTCTGTCCTTGCAGATAGGGTATGCCGTTGTTGGTGGTGAGTTGGGCGCAGGCGGGCACGCTGCATAGTGCTGCCAGTGCCACGTTGAGTTTTCTAAACAAGCTCTTGTATTTCATGTCAGTTAGTATTTTAGTTTTTCAATGCAAAAGTAAGTAAAAAAAAGCAAAGAAGCACAATGTTCTTCCGTAAAATTACACAAAAAAGCGCCGACCCAAATTAGAGTCAGCGCTTCTTTTACGTATTTCTTGTATTCTTTTATTTCTTCTCAGCCAAGAACTCGCGGGCACGCTCAAGGGCGATGTCGATGTGAGGACAGATGTGGTTACCGTCCATAATCTTATAGAATCCGCTCTTTTCGAGTTGCTTGTGTACCTTCTCGTTTACACCAGAGAGAATGATGTGTGTGCCGTCGGCATGGTTCATCTCGATAAGGTTGATGAGGTTATGGATACCCGTTGAGTCGATGAAGGGCACACGACGCATACGGATGATACGAACCTTTGGACGAACGTGGCCAATGTTGCTCTGCAACTCATCGAACTTGTTGGCAATACCAAAGAAGAAGGGACCGTTGATCTCGTACACGGCGCATCCATCAGGAATGGCAAGGTTCTCGTCGCTGACGTGCATGTCGGCCTCCTTGTCAGAGTCAATCTCTTTTTCGATGACGCTAATCTGGGTTGTCTCCATGACACGCTTGATGAACAAGGCGCAAGCGATGATAAGACCAGCCTCGATGGCAACGGTGAGGTCGAAGATAACGGTAAGGAAGAAGGTGACGAGCAATACGGTAACGTCGCTCTTGGGGTTCTTCAGCAAACCCTTGAAGGTGCGCCAGCCGCTCATGTTATAGCTTACCACTACCAGCACACCAGCCAGGCAAGCCATGGGGATGTACTCAGCATAGGGCATCAGCACCAAGAGGATGAGCAGCAATACCACGGCATGGATAAGTCCGGCAATAGGAGTACGGCCACCGTTGTTGATATTGGTCATGGTACGTGCAATGGCACCCGTAGCAGGAATACCTCCGAAGAGAGGAGTGACCATGTTGGCTACACCCTGGGCAATAAGCTCGGTGTTAGAGTCGTGGCGATCGCCAATGACACCATCTGCCACAGCAGCACTCAGCAAACTCTCGATGGCACCAAGGATGGCAATGGTAAAGGCGATGGGAGCCAGATTACGAATCATGTCCCAGGTAATGGTGGGCACAACCATGTCGGGCAACTGACTCTGGATGTGGAAACGGTCGCCGATGGTGTCGATGTGGAGGTCGGGATTGTTGGCCTTAAGGATAGTTACCACACCCGTAATGATGAGGATGGCATAGAGCGAACCGGGAATCTTGTTCAGTACGGGAATCTTGCTAAACACCTTGGGCGAGAACACGATGATGAGTATAGAGCCAATAGCCATCACACAGTTCCAGAGGTTGAAGGTGTCGATGTGCTGGAAGTAGCAGGTCCACTTGCCGATGAAGTCGCCAGGGGTCTTCAGAGGTTCCGTGATGAGTTCACCGCTCTTGCTCATGCTCTCTTGGGTAAGTCCCAGCACGTCGCCCATCTGTGTGGTGAAGATGGTTAGCGCAATACCCGCCGTAAAACCTATGATGATGGGGTAGGGGATGAACTTAATGACGGTTCCCATCTTGAAAAGTCCCAATAGCACCAGCATGACACCCGCCAGGATGGTGGCTACTATAAGACCCTGCACTCCATACTCGGGATTGGTCACAATACCGTAGATGATGACGATGAAGGCGCCTGTGGGGCCGCCAATCTGAATCTTCGTGCCTCCTAAGAGCGAGATGAGAAATCCTGCCACAATGGCTGTGATGATACCCTTCTCGGGTGAAACGCCGCTGGCAATACCAAAGGCGATGGCCAGGGGCAATGCCACGATGCCGACAATAATACCGGCCATGAGGTCCTTCATGAAGGTCTCCTTGTTGTAGGTCTTCAACGACTCGAATAAGCGAGGTTTAAAAACTAAATTTTTCTGCATATCTTTTTACCTAAAATTATTTTTTGACGTTGTTGTTGATTCGTTTTTGTTACCTATTTGTAACGATATATTGTGAACTTAGTATTCTTAATATTTGCTATATTATTCATAATTTTCTTCTTTGAGGCTGCAAAAGTACAATAATTACTGAATTATGAATTATGAATTATGAAATAATTTGTATCTTTGTGCCATAAATATTAACTTAAATCAATTTTACTATGTTTGAGAATCAACCAAAAAGCCTTTATGCGCTTGCTTTGGCTAACACGGGCGAGCGTTTTGGTTACTACACGATGATGGCCATCTTTGCCCTCTTCATGCAGGCAAAGTTCGGCTGGGACGAATCTACGGCAGGAACCGTGAACGCCATATTCCTGGCAGGTGTCTATTTCACGCCTCTGCTGGGAGGTATCATTGCCGACAAGATTGGTTATGGCAAGTGTGTCACCATGGGTATGGCAGTCATGTTCCTCGGTTATTTGAGTCTGGCACTTCCCACCGGCAACGCATCGTATGCCCAGTATGTCATGTTTGGCGGTTTGGCGCTGGTTGCCATCGGAACCGGTTTGTTCAAGGGTAACCTGCAGGTGCTTGTGGGCAATCTCTATGATGACCCGAAGTATTCGAGCAGTCGTGACTCTGCCTTCAGCCTTTTCTACATGGCAATCAACATTGGTGCCATGTTTGCCCCCTCAATGGCTAAATGGATTACCAACCAGTATCTTGAGGGGAGCGGTTTTGTGTATGATGCTGCCAATCAGGATCCTGCCTACCTTGAGGCACTTTCGGGTGCCTATGGCTTGTGCTTTGGTGTGGCTTGCATTTCGTTGGTGCTCTCGGCACTTATCTATTTCTTTACACGTAGCTGGTTCAAGCATGCCGATGTCACAGCCAAGCAGGCCAAGGCATCTGCTGCCCCCATGGAGGAGCTTACTCCCAAGCAGACCAAGGATCGCATCGTGGCACTTTTGCTGGTGTTTGGCGTAGTCATTTTCTTCTGGATGGCTTTCCATCAGAATGGTTCGGCGTTAACCTTCTTTGCCAAGAAGTACACCAACCTCACGGTGAGCGGTCCAATGCGCATTGGCTTCAACATCTTCTGTCTGGCTCTTATCGCTGTGTCGGTCTATACTGCCTTTGGCGCATTCCAGGCCAAGACCAAGAAGAACAAGATGATTTGTGCCTTGGTAACCCTCGGTTTGTGGGGTGGCGCCATTGCCTTGTTTAGTCAGATGAGCGACCCCACCATGTCGCAGCCTTCTGATTTCCAGCAGTTCAATCCCTTCTTCGTGGTGGCCCTTACTCCTTTCAGTATGGCCTTCTTTGGTGCCCTGGCCAATCGTGGCAAGGAGGTGAGTGCACCTACCCGCATTGCATGGGGTATGTTTGTGGCAGCTCTGGGTTTTGCTATCATTACCCTGGCTTCTACCGAACTGATTTCGCCTATGGACTTGGGCGATGGCACTCAGAGCATCCTCTCTCCCTCATGGCTCATCTCAACCTATCTCACCCTTACCTTTGCTGAGTTGCTGCTCTCACCCATGGGTATCAGCTTTGTCACCAAGGTGGCACCTCCCAAGTACAAGGGATTGATGATGGGTGGTTGGTTTGTGGCTACTGCTGTTGGTAACTACCTGAGCTCCATCCCCTCTATGTTGTGGAACAAGATTCCCCTTATGTACAACTGGGCCATCCTCATTGCCCTCTGTCTCATAAGCGCCATCGTAATGTTTGCCTTGCTCAAGAAGCTCAAGGCAATGACAGCATAAGAAATTACAGGCTAAACAGATGAAATCTCTTCCCCCTATATGGTTAGCATGTGTGCCACTGGTTTTGCTGGTGGCACTCATTGCTTGTGTAGTGTCGGTATTTGGCGATGAGGCTCTCTCGGGCGCCAGTCAGATAGCCTTGTTGGTGGCTGCTGCGTGTTGTGTGACAATTGGATTCTTTACGCACCGCATTACATGGCAGGACTTTGAAAAGGCACTTGAGGAGAAGATCTCGGGTATCTCGCAGGCCATCATCATCCTATTGCTTATCGGAGCCTTGGGAAGTGCCTGGATGGTGAGTGGTGTGGTGCCTATGTTGATCTATTACGGCTTGGACATCCTGCACCCCACCTGGTTCCTTGTGAGCGCCTGTGTCATTTGTGCTGCGGTAAGTGTCATGACAGGCTCGTCATGGACTACCATTGCCACCATCGGCGTGGCATTGATGGGCATCGGCCGCACACAGGGATTCTCTGAGGGCTGGATAGCGGGTGCCATCATCAGCGGAGCTTATTTTGGCGACAAGATTTCTCCTTTGAGCGACACCACCGTACTGGCTTCCTCTACCGTAGGAACGCCTCTGTTCACACACATACATTACATGATGTACACTACCGTACCCACCTTTGTCATCACCTTGATAGTCTTTATGGTGGCTGGTTTCATGCAGGGCACCGAGGCACCTGCCGACGTGGAGTATGTGCGTCAGGCACTTGCGGGCACGTTCAGCCTCTCGCCGTGGCTCTTGCTGGTGCCTGTGCTCACGGCCTACATGATTGCTCGCCGTATGCCTTCCATGGTGGTACTCTTCCTGTCAACCTTGCTGGGGTGTATCTTTGCCGTCATCTTTCAGGGTAACCTGCTCGAACAGATTGCTGGCGATGACTTTACGGGTGTGGCACAGCGTTTTCGTGGCACTATGATTCTGGTGTCGGGCAGCACATCGCTCGACACGGGTGTTGACTCGCTCAATGAGCTGGTGGCCACAAAGGGTATGAGTGGTATGCTGGGCACGATATGGCTGATTATCTGTGCCATTGTGTTTGGTGCCGCCATGACGGTTACCCGAATGGTGGATAGCATCATGCAGGGTGTGCTTCGTTTGGTGCGCAATACCGTTTCCATGGTGGCAAGCACGTCATTGGTGGGCATCTTCCTCAATGTTGTCACGGCAGACCAGTATCTCAGCATCATCCTCACAAGTAGCATGTTCAAGGACACTTACCTGAAGAATGGCTACGAACCCTGTCTGTTGAGTCGTACCACAGAGGATGCCGTCACCGTCACCTCTGTGCTTATTCCTTGGAACACGTGTGGCATGACACAGTCCTCCGTGTTGGGTGTCAGCACGTTGGCGTATCTTCCTTATTGTTTCTTCAACTACCTTAGCCCGCTTATGACAATTTTCATGGCAGGTATTGGCTACAAGATAAAAAGAGGGGGGGGCAGTTCATAGTCCATAGTTCATAGTCCATAGTTGGCATAGGTGGTTCATAGTTGCAGTAGATTATGATGAACCGCCAGCGATGGTTAATGGCTTTTACACAAAGAGCGCAGAGCCACAGAGACTTTCTTTATTGCATTAAAGAAGAAACTCTGTGCCTCTGCGCCCTGCGTTTGGAACAATGCGCCAGCTAAACTATGCACTATGAACTTTGCACTCTGCGCCCTGCGTATAGAAACAATGCGCCAGCCAAACTATGAACTGTGAATTATGAACTATGAACTGCACTATACACTATGAACTGTTTTCACTTTTCCCATTTCAGCCTTGGCTTCAGGAAGTCGGCAATGCGGTCAAGCCAGGTATAGCTGCCTGTGCCGGGTGATGCTGTGCGCTGGAAGCAATGTTGGCGAGTAGCCAAAGTGTGCAGCTCACTCTGTATGCCCATGGCACGCATCTTCTCCCAGGTCTTGACAGAGCCCATGGACGCGTAGCCGTCGGCATCGCCGTGGATGAAGAGCATGGGCACGGTGTTGAGGTCGAAGCTGAACTCAGGTACGTGCACGGCGCTGTCATCATTGCCACCCGTGGTGTTGTGGCCATCCATTCCGTCGATGAGCGTGTAGGCAGGATAGATGCCTATACCCCATTGCACGTTGCAAGGCTGCTTGTCGATGTCGTCGATGGGTTGGTAGGTTTGATGCTTCGAAGAGGTCACTCCCAGCAGCGTGAGATGGCCGCCAGCCGAACTTCCCATGATGCCTATACTCTTAGGATCCAGACCATAGCTTGAGGCCTTGCTTTTGACGATGCGGATGGCACGCTGCAAGTCTTGCCAGGCTGTGGTGTGCTTGGCAAGTCCGCTCTCGCGAGAGGGACGTGGGGTGCGGTATTTCATTGTCACTACGGTGACACCCAGTTCGTTGAGGTAGCGACGTGCGGGAGTCACCTCGAAACCATGGTCGTCGTTATGCGAATAGGCTCCCCCTGCGTAGATAATCTGTATGGCGTTTGTCTTCTTTACTTTAGGGAAATGCCACTCGATGTAAGGTTGGCATTGCTCAGCCTGCTGATTCGGCATCTTGCCCTCGGGCCAGATATTCTCTGAGAGGAACTGTCCCTGAGCAGAGTCGCTGACAAAACGGTCCATCAGCGACACCTCGGGTTCAAGTTGTCCCAGATAGCCCATCTGTCGCATGAACTCGATGCCACGTTCCAAGCCAAAGGCACCATGTCCGTTGTTGGGGTAGAGATGCAGTTCGGCAGGAATCTTCATCTTGCGAAGCTGACGGTACACCAATGTTGAACCATTAGGTGCGTATGGGTCATTGCCTCCGTGATGCAGACTCATGGGGCAGGTCTTGCTGTCGAATTTCAAAACGCTCGATAGCTTGACGTCTGTGCCGTAGCCTTGTCGGGTGGCAGGGGTACCTGTTTCTCCGTCGGTGGTAATGTAAGCCGGTGCATTGGCTATGGCCCAGTTGATATGGCAAGGTATGCTGTCGAGTTTGTCAACAGGTTGGTATGCCCTGGTCTGTGAACTGGTGGCCAGCAATAATGCCAGATGGGAACCTGCCGACATGCCGATGACACCAATCTTTTCTGGGTCATAGCCACGCTTCTTGGCTTCGTTGCGCACCATTCGCACGGCACGCTGTCCGTCCTCCCAGGCAGTCTGATAGATGGGAAGTCCCACAGGACGAGGAGTACGATACACGAAATTCACACATTGCACACCTTCCTTTGTTAAAGCCTCACGCCATTGCTTGATGTAGTTCATGTCGCAGCAGCACTCGTATGCACCACCCGAGATCAGTATCATGCAAGAACCGTTGCGTACCTCCGGACTTGGAGCATCGAACCATTCCAGATAAGCCACCCGATGTTTCTCGGGTTTGAAGTCTTTTTGGCCGGATTCATCGGTCATAGCGGCTATTTGCCCGTCTTGTGCATTGGGCATCTTTCCCTTTGGCCAAATTGTTTCACGCTCCCAAGCCTGAGCACCCAGAGCGGTAAGAAAACTTAAACACATGATTAACTTTTTCATAATAAGAAACCTCCCATCCCCAAGGGGGAAATGTACATCGGGAGGTGGGATGGAATAATGTTAGTTTTTGCAAAGTTAGGTAATTTTATGTAGATGAACAAGAAATAATGCCTTATTTGTTTGCTGTTGCCTTTTTATTTTTGTACATTTGCATGCAAAAAGATGGGATGAGTGGTGGAGTGAAGGTGTAGTTTCCCTACTTTTTTCCTCGATGAATGCGCTAAAAATCCCGATTTCTTCCCGCAACTAATGTTGTATGATAAAATTAACAAAAATACTATGAAAAAGTTTCTATTCTCTCTGATGTGTGTGTTAGCCTCTTCCAGCGCGCAGGCGCAAGTGTCGTTTGGCAATGCAAGTAAGTTTAACAATGGCTGGCTGTTTACCTTGCAAGACGACTCTACCTTTCTGCACCCTACATTGGACGATAGCAAATGGCAACGCCGTCAGTTGCCCCACGATTGGAGCATTGAGGGACAGCTGTCGCCCAGTTTGGCAAGTTGTACGGGTTATTTGCCTGGTGGAATAGGATGGTATCGTAAGCACTTCACACTTACTGCCGACCAGATGAAGGATGCTTCGAAAGCCTTGAAGTACATTTATTTTGAAGGTGTGTACAACCGTAGTGAGGTGTATCTGAACGGCCACCTCCTGGGTAAGCGCCCCAATGGCTATGCTTCTTTCCTTTATGAGATGACACCTTATCTCAAGGAGGGTGAGAATGTGCTTGCCGTGCGTGTGGATCATAGTCGATATGCCGACTCTCGTTGGTACACCGGAAGCGGAATCTATCGTGATGTGTGGATGGTGGAAGCTCCTACAGTCCATTTGGCTCAATGGGGCACAAGCTACAAGGCTACAAAAATCACCGACAATAGTGCTGCTGTTGAGGTGAGTGTACAGATAGACAATGCCGAGCAAAAGGGGGAAGCGTCGCTTTCGGTCATGGCAGTTCTGCTTGATGCAGATGGCAAAGTAGTGGCCAAGAAAAAAGCCTCTCCTCGTGGAGGCCAGGTTGGTATGACTCTGAACATATCACGTCCTCACCGCTGGTCGCTCGATACCCCTTATCTCTATACCCTCAAAACCACTCTTTCGAAGAATGGGGAAGAAATTGATGGTAATGAGACGAAAGTGGGCTTGCGCACGTTGCAGTTTACGCCCGACCATGGTTTTGCCCTCAATGGAAAAAATATAAAGGTGAAAGGAGTATGCCTGCACCATGATGCCGGAGTGCTGGGTGCCGTGGTGCCCGAACAAGTGTGGGAACGCCGATTGCTGAAGCTGAAGGAGATTGGCGTCAATGCCATCCGATGTGCGCACAATCCGCAATCGCCTGTGCTGTATGACCTTTGTGACCGACTGGGTTTGATGGTAATGGACGAAGCCAGTGACGAATGGGAGTTCCCCAAGCGAAAGTGGGTAGAGGGATGGAACAAGGGAAAACCCAGTTATGATGGTACTTTCGACTTCTTCGAAGAGTGGATTGACCGCGATGTGGCCGACATGGTGCGTCGTGACCGCAATCACCCCAGCATCATCTTATGGAGCATAGGCAATGAGGTGGATTATCCCAACGACCCCTATTCGCACCCTGTGCTTGATGGTGGCAATGCAGCCATCAACCAACCTATGTTTGGTGGTTATGACCCCAAGCGTCCTCATGCTGAGCGAATCGGAAAGATTGCCAAGCGTCTGTCGGCTATTGTGAGGAGCATTGATACCTCGCGACCTGTGACGGGAGCTCTTGCGGGAGTGGTGATGAGCAACCAGACCGAGTACCCCGACGCTGTGGACGTAGTGGGCTACAATTACACAGAGAACCGTTATGATGAGGATCACAAGACCTATCCCAAACGCGTCATCTATGGTTCGGAGAATGGAGTAGGCTATGATGCCTGGTGTGCGGTGCGTGACAAGGACTTCATCTTTGGCCAGTTCATCTGGACAGGAACCGACTATCTGGGAGAGTCGGGCAGTTGGCCTTCAAGAGGTTTGAATACAGGTTTGCTTGACTTCGGCAGCTTTGCCAAGCCTCGTGGACATTTCCGTGCTTCGTTGTGGTGCGAACAGCCTGTATGCTATGCCGGAACCTATGCTATTGGTGGGCGTCGTGGCAGAAACGGTGGTAACAACCGTGGTGGCAACTATCCTGTGTCGGCAGAGGCTCTCGATACGTGGAACTATAGCGAGGGTCAGCAAGTAAGGGTGGTGTGCTATACCAATTCACCCAAGGCACGTCTGGAACTGAACGGCAAACCTGTAGGTGAAGTAAAGGCCAAAGACCCTCAGAATGGTATCGTGTACTGGGATCTGCCTTTTGAGGCAGGTACGCTTACTGCCATTGGCGTGAGCGAGGATGGCAAGGATGAGGCTCGTTATGCCATACACACCAACCTGCGTCCTTGCAGCATACGTGCCCGCTTTGATAACACGAATGCCCGTGGTGAAGAGCCTACCGTAGCCGATGGTACGGCCTTTGCGGTAAACCATCTGCTCATAGAGGTGGTGGATGACAATGGTAACGTGGTACGCATGGCCGACAACAACATTACTTGCCGTGTGAATGGACCTGCCCAGTTGCTGGGTCTTGAGGGGTCGGACAATACCGACATGGGCAACTATCGTGACAATCAGCAGCGTGTGCACAATGGCCGATTGCTGGCTTACCTCCGTAACCAGTCGCATACGGGTACTGTAAGCATCACCTTGTCATCTCCCCTTCTGGAGGAGTGCACTATAACGTATGAGGTGAAATAGTTGTCATAAAACGGAAAAATAAAAGCGTTTTGACGAAGTTCGCGTGTTTTTTTGCTTTATTTTGGCAATTTTGGTCTGATTTCTTAAATAATTTAGATAAATTTGCGCGATTTTTACTGCGAATAATTACGTGTATATAAAACCCATACCCCGAATTCATTCACTTTAGATAAATAAAAAAACCTTTTAATTAACTTAATTTTTTAACTTTAAAATCATTCTTATGAAGAAGATTTTCCTCTTGTTTGCCGTGATGTTTGCATCATTAGCTGCAAGTGCTCAGACATGGGAATTAGTGAAGTCTATTGACTACTCTACTTCCACATGGAGAGGCTGGAAT
>JAKSLO010000052.1 GCA_024401185.1 Bacteroidaceae bacterium
CCATTGAAACTTTCCTCAGCCTCTGGCGACACCTTAAAGGCGCCTCCACTCACCATCATTCGTGACAGCAACTCTATCTGCGGATGGGCTTCCGCCAGGCGTCCCGCATCGGGGTATGACAGACAGTTCGAAAATCCTTCCTCCATATAGTACCCCGAATCACCTGCATACTGCACCAGATACACATCATCGTGCTCGGGCCACCATGTGTCATACTGATTTTCGTACCTCAGCCACAGTGCCGAGAGTGCGAAACACAACATGCCTACCGTCAGCGAGAGGATGCTGATGGAGGTCTGCAACTTGTACTTGAGGAGATTGCGCCATGCAATCTTGAGGTTGTGGACTACGAGCATGAATTATGAATTATGAATTGTGAATTACAAGAGCGTTCTCTCTACAATCTGGCCATCGTAGAGGTTGATGATGCGGTCGGCATACGAGGCATCGTGCTGCGAATGCGTCACCATGATGATGGTAGTGCCCTCTTGGTGCAGTTCGCTGAGCAGGTTCATCACCTCCTTGCCGTTCTTGGAGTCGAGGTTACCCGTGGGCTCATCGGCCAGTATGATCTTAGGGTTGGACAGTACGGCACGGGCAATGGCCACACGCTGTTGCTGACCGCCAGAGAGCTGGTTGGGGAAGTGCTTCTTGCGGTGGGTGATGGCCATGCGATCCAGCACCTTCTCAATACGCTCCTTGCGTTCCTTGACAGGTGTACCCATGTAGAGCAGGGGCAGTTCGACATTCTCATATACATTGAGCTCGTCGATAAGGTTGAAACTCTGGAATACGAAGCCGATGACGCCCTTGCGGATGTCCGTTCGCTCATTCTCCGTGAGTTTGCTCACGTCCTTGCCATTCAGGGTGTAGGTACCCTCAGTGGGGGTGTCCAGCAAGCCCAATATATTTAACAAGGTGGACTTGCCACAACCCGAAGGGCCCATGATGGCAACAAACTCACCTTCCTTCACTTCGAGGTTCACATTGCGCAGAGCCCATGTCTCCACGGTTTCGGTGCTGAACACCTTCTTGATGTCTGTTAACTTGATCATAACTTCATTTACAATTTGACAATGTACGATGTACAATTTATTAAATGATTCCGTTCTTGTTTTCTGTTGCAAATTTACACCTTTTCTATTATACACGCGCAAGGAAAATGGGGCGAAAATGCAAAGTGTATGATTATTAGACACAATACTGTATGAAAATCATACACTTTTATTAAAATAACGTAATGAGGAATGTTTTTTCAACAGTTGGTACTGCTGATTGAAACTTTTTGCTTAACTTTGCAACAAATCAAACTATTCACACATTATGGCTGTAAATGATTATGTAATGGTTCCCCCTCAGGTATCGCATTATCAGGACTGGGCAAAAGGACAGATTATTGAGGTAGAGGACAATCCTTTCCGTGGCATTGTCATTGTTGTTCGCATGGAGAATGGCGACATATTCTGGGATGTGGCTGATTATTTCAAGACATACGTGGATTCAAGGTAGAAGAATGGTCAGACTTTACGGATTTTATTAAAAAATGGTAATACAAGCGAGCGTGCAGAGATCTCTCCCTGCACGCTCATTTTCTTTCATTCACTCTTCATCACATCGGCTGGGTTCTCACTTGCTGCCTTGCGCACCTGCCAGTGGATGGTGGCGAGGGTGAGCAGGAGTAGGAGCAGGGCGGCACCGAGGAAGTACCACGGAGTGAGGGGCACGTGGTGGGCATAGCCCTGGATGTAGAAATGGAGGGCATAGATGGCCAGAGGGGTGCCGGTGAGGAACGCCACACCGAGTGCAATGAGATAGCGACGTGCGATGAGGCGGAAGATGTCGCCCGACTTGGCTCCATGCACCTTGCGGATGGCTATCTCGCGTCGTCGGCTGCGCACATCGTAGAGCGAGATGCCAAAGAGACCGAGGCAAGAGATGAGGATGGAGAGCAGGGCAAAGGTGGTGAAGATGCGCGCCACACGGGCATCGTCGGCATAGATGTCGGCTATCTCGTCCTCGATGAAGCTGTGAGGCATCACGCTGCCTGTGCCGTTCTCCTCTTCATACAACCTCTGCAGGAAGGCCATGGCCTCCTTTCGCTTACCTGGCTGATACTTGGCCAGGAAGTAAGCATATTCGTTAAACTCTTTGGCTATGATGTTGATGAAGAATGGGATGTCCTCCATGCCAAGATGCGTCAGGCAAATGTCATCGTACACGCCCACGATGGTATAGGCAGGATTGTCGGACATGTACTCTCCACTCTCGTCTATTCCGTACCACAGCCGTTTCTGGGGTTGAATGTGCGTGGTGGAGATGTCCTTGACACCCAGCCTCTCCTTGGCGCTGCGTGACAGATAGAGGTGGTACTTATCATAACGGTCGCGCTCCGCATCGGGCTTCTGGCCTTCAAGCAACTTGAGCCCGTAAATCTCTATCTGTTCGGGAGAGAGACCTATATCGGCAATCGTCTGATAGTCAGAGCCAGGAATGTCTGCCTTGACCATGGTGGCATAATCACCCAGCGAGGCTTTCTTGCCCGTCAGCGAGACTGACATGTCTCCGTAACAGCAATGCGTGAACAGCGGAGACTCTTTGATGCGCCTCATATAATCTATGCTGTGTTCCTTGGCTCTGGACATCACATTCTGGCAATGCTCCCATTCCTCATGAGTCATACCTCCTGCTTTCGGATTACGAACTGCAGGGAAGAGGTCGAACCAGACGATGTTCTCTGTGTTGTATCCCAAGTCTGAATGCAGCATGAAATACAACTGACGCAGAGAATAGGAACTGACGATGATGAGGAAGAACGTGAAGGTGTATTGCAGCCACAGGGACACTCGGCGCGAGAGGTTGTGCACACCGCTTCGCTTCATGTCATCGTTGGTGGTCTTCCTCCGGCTTCCGAGCGTCGCAGGCAAACTCACCATGAGCGGCAGCAGGAGGGCGATGACCAACGACAGGGAGAGGTCGAACCCCGGCGAAGAGAGGAGCTGTACGTCGTAGTACTTCACAAGCAAGGGCGAAGCAAGACTGACAACCGTCCATGCCACAGCTACAGCGAATGCTGTCAGGAGGAAGTTCTCCATGAAAATCATCCAAAATACATCCGAGGTGCTTGCACCGAATATCTTACGCACGGCGATTCCCTTGCGACGGTGAATGGCAAGGATGGAGAAGATGTTGAAGTAGTTGAACAATCCCACCAGAAGCAGGAGCAGGGCACCGCCAATGAGGAAAGCTATGTTCTGCCTGTCGCCTCTGGGATAGAACTTGTCCGCATCGGGAGCATAGTCTTTCACCGGACTGTCCAGATACACCTCGTCAAGTGGAAAGAGTTGGTAGTGACGGATGTACTTTTCCGGAATTTGATAAAAAGTCTCCGCAAACGGTTTCTGACGTCGGTTATATTCCTTGTAGTCAGCACCTTCCTTCAGGCGTACCACGCTGCAGCCCACGTACATCAACTCCTTAATGTCCTTGTGCAAGAGTATGTCAAAACCGAAGCTGTACTTGGTGTCAGGTTGCTCCACCACGCCCACCACAGTCAGAGTATTGCCATCGTGTATCAGTGTCTTGCCCACAGCCGACTCTCCCTGCCATAGTAGCTCTGCCAGTTCATGGGTGATGATGGCATCCGTCCTTTCCTTCAGCGTTAGGCTGCCCGCCACCAGCTGTCGGGGAAGCATACGCAGAAACATGCTGTCGGCCACAATGGCATCTACCTGATAGTGCACCTCGTCACTCATGATGTCCAGTCCGCCGTAGGCGCAGCAGAAACTTGTGAAGCACTCCACATCGGGGTCGGCAAAGGGATCCTCCCAGTTGTCGATACCATTCATATTCCTGCCCTCGTCGTACGACCAACTGATGTGACTTTCATACCCTCCGTGATTGACAAGGAGGAAAGTGCGGTCAAGTTCGGGCACATAGTGATTTACCGTAAGTTCCTGATGCACATAGCGGGCGATGATGATAGCCCCCGTGAGGCTCACCACCAGTCCCACCAGATTGATCAATGTATAAGTACGCATGCGAGAGAGGCTCCGCAAAGCATGTTTCAGCATATAGGCTTTCATAATTACTATGACCCCTCCCCAACCCTCCCGTAGGAGGGAGCTTGTACAGTCACGATTTGACTACGTGAGGAGTTACAAGGTCTGTTTTTTGTTCTAACTTTTTGTTTTTACTTTTTGTTTATTTCGCTTATTTCACAAAGATGACTTTCCTCTCCTCCTCTCGGACGACTGGGGTGTTTACAGAAGTCACTGGATGTGACTTCGGCCCCACAAAGGGGAGGCAACACCCATTACCGACGGAGGCAAGGGTTGGGGAGGGGTCTCTCTTGTTTCTCACTGCAAATTTACACCTTTTCTATTATATACGCGCAAGGAAAATGGGGCGAAAAAGCAAAGTGTATGATTATTAGACACAATACTGTATGAAAATCATACACTTTTTCGGTTTCCTCTTTACTTCAAAAAGACAAATAAAAGAAACTTGCGCAAACAAGAAACGGTCATAAGAATACCTTTTGTTGCGCCAATTGGTTATCCGGATAACCTTTTTTGAATAAAAATCGCTTATCTTGATAACCTTTTTGCACAATATTTTGGTTGTCAGGATAACCTTTTATAACTTTGTACGGAAAAACAAACTGCAACTTGTACTTGAGGAGATTGCGCCATGCAATCTTGAGGTTGTGTGATAACTTGCTCATATATTTATAAACGAATTGTTGTTAGTTTTATTTTATCACCAGCTCTTCAATTTCACCAAATTTGTCGTATCCACTAATGAGGACACGGTCGCCAGGCTTTAGACCGCTGAGAATCTCGTACTGCTGTGGGTTCTGCCGGCCTATCTCGATGTCCACCTTGCGGGCTGTCTTGCCGTCAGGTGAGAGGCGGTAGATCCATCGGCCGGAGGTGGCCTGGTAGAAGTCGCCACGGGGAATGGTGAGTGCTGTCTCGGGTTTGCCCAGCTCTATCTGTACGCGATAGCTCTTGCCGAGACGTATGTTGGAAGGCTTGTCGCCCGTGAAGACGAGGTCGCAGGCAAAGTTGCGGTCTTTCACCTCGGGGACCACCTTGCTGATTCTCATTTCGTATTTCTTGTCTTGGTAGTTGATATGGGCAGGAAGGCCCGTCGTAATGCGATCGATGTAGTACTCCGAGAGGGAGGTGTGCACCTTGTACTCAGTGAGTACCTTGATCTCGCCGATGCTGGAGCCGGCTGATACCTGCTGACCGATGGCCACATTGACAAAACTGAGTTGACCGGCCACGGTGGCACGGACGATGAGTTGTTCCGTCCGGTTAATCGAACGGCACAGCTTCTTGTTGGTTGCCTCTCGGTTGGCTTGCAGCATCTCCCGCTTGAGCTGCGTGGCCACAGAGTCGTGATGCAGGCTCTGCATCTGCAGTTGTGCCTTGCGATGCTGATAGGCATAGTCCTCCTCGATGACATCCAGTTCGGCCTTGCTCTTGATGCCCATGCGGTATTCCTCACGGCTCTGCTTCAAGGACTTGTCGAGGCTGGCCATCTGATGCTCGGCATCTAAGGCCTGCTGGCGGAGCGTGATGGAGCGTTGTTGCATCTCAATCTCCTGCTCACGGTAGTTGCGTTGCTGATTGGCCCAGTCGGCCTGCTCATCGTCGATGGTGCGGAGCAGATCGGGATTGGAGAGGACGAGGATGGTGTCGCCCACCTCCAGCATAGCGCCCTCCTCAGCCACGATGCGCTCCACAAAGCCACTTTCAAGGGCATTGACCTGGATGGTCTGGATGGGTTGCACCAATCCTTCTACGTCCACGTATTCCAGGAAGGGTGCTTCTTCGGCTTCTGCTATCTTGTAGTCCTCGGCCTCTATCTGCAGTTGACGGGGACCTAGGGCGAGGATGATGACGTAGATGGCAAAGGCAAGGAAAAGTGTGCCTGCCAGCAGATAATAGCGGTACTTTACGTACCAGGGACGGGGAGTAAGTTGAATATCCATATTACTTAATCGGTAGTTCTTCTGTTAACGATTGGTTCTTTTCGAAATCATACTGCGTCATGCTGCGCAGGGTGTAGTAGAGGCTCCAGTAGGTGCGGAGGGTGCTGAGGCTGTTGCGCTTGGCTGCATTCTTCTCGCCCGTGGCAGCGTTGAGGTCGAGGATGCTGCTGCGCCCAAGGATGTAGAGGCGGCGGGCCACACTGTAGCGCTGCTCGGCTCGTTGGTCGGTGAGCGAGGCGATGTGGACGCGGCGAGCCTGCATATTGAACTGCAGGACGAGCTTCTCCACGTTCTGATTGAAGTCGTTCATGCCCTGCTCCACCTGTGTGTGGGTAAGGGCGAGCTGCGACTTTGCCACCCTGACGCGCCCTTTTCCTCTGCCCCAGTCGAGGATGGGAAGAGAGAGGGAGATACTGGCATACTCCTGACTCTGAGGGCTGTGGTAGGAGGACTTGATGTCGCGCCCCGTCTGCGAGAGGCCGAACTGCACATAGAGGTCGGCACGAAGTCCGCTGTTGGCCTTAGCCTGTGCCAGATAGCTCTCACTCTCCTTGACGATGCGTTGGTAATAGTCGGGATCGGGGCTGTTCTGCAAGGCAAGTTCCATGGCTCGGTCAAGGGGCACATTGAACTGCGGCACGCTGTCGGGCATCGTGAAGCGTAGTTCCACCGACTGATCCAAGCCCAGAAACGATCGCACACTCTGCATCACCTCCCTCAGGTTGATCTCGGCATCCATCACGCTGGTTTCTTCGTTCAGGCGGTTTATCTCGAGTTGCAGCATCTCGTTCTCTGTGATGGTGCCAATCTGGTATCGCCCCTGCGCCATGCTGTAAAGGGTGTCGGCCGAGGCGAAGTTCTGCCGTGCCATATCCAGTTCGGTTTGTGCAGAGGCAAGCGAGAAGAAGTAGTTGCATGCCGTGGCAGAGATGATCTCGAGTGTCTCGGCATATTGCTTCTTCGCTTCGCGATAGCGGATGGGTTCGATGCGCTTGTCCCATTTCAAGGAGTTGAAGCCAAAGAGACTCTGCTCATAACCTACGACAAGGGGTTGGGAACTATAAGCCGTCATCTTGTTCTGAAACTCATCGAGCCGATTGAGCGTACTCTTCAGGAAAAAGCTTCCACCCGTGAGGCTGATGTTCTGGTTGACCTTAAGCGTGAGGTCGGCACCAAACTGATCTTGCTTAATGAACAGGGCCGTTCCATCTGACTGCGTTATCTTGTTCACCTCTTTATTTATATAAGGAGTGGACGACAGGGTGACGGACGGCAGGTAGTTGGCACGGAAGTGTCGGTAGTTCCAGTAGGCAGAAAGGAAAGTGTTGCGGGCACTCTGGGCAGAAGGCGACTGCTTCTGGGCGAGTAGTATGGCATCTTTCAGACCTAACACCAGCGTGTCCGTCTCAGCAGCAAGTATGCCATTGCTCATTGCCAGCATGAGTATTACAAATATAATCTTCATTTCTGTTATGATTTGCGGTTTGTAGTTTTCACAATGCAAAGGTACTCACTATATAAAAAAGAATAATGGATTATTCGTCCCCCAAATGCAGATTGTATGAAAATCATACACAAGACTGTATGAAAATCATACACTTTTTCGGAGTTCATTCTTCTTTTCATGCTTTTCATCGACAACAACTTCCCCCACAACCTATAACCAGCGAAAACAAAGTCTTTTTATACGGTTTCCGCTGGGTATAGCCGTATTTTTGCACTATAATCAGCGGAAACGCACTATTTTTACATAGTTTCCGCTGATTATAACATATTTTTATTTATATTTGCAGCGAAAATAGCGAGAACTATGCTCATAGGAAGAATAAAAGAACAAAAGACCTTGCATTCGCTGACGGAAAACAGCGAATCGCAGTTCTGTGTGGTATATGGCCGTCGTCGCATTGGTAAGACTTACCTGATACGTGAGACCTTCAATTATCAATTCACATTCCAGCACACGGGTGTGGCACGGGGTACTTACAAGGAACAGCTCATGGCGTTTCGTGATTCGCTCCAATTGGCAAGCGGACAAAAGCACAGCACTCCAAAGAACTGGTTTGAAGCGTTTGACATGCTAAAAGAGATGCTGCATTGCACGCCAGAAGGCAAGAAACTCATCTTCATTGACGAGCTGCCCTGGATGGACACGCCTAAGGCAAACATGATAGGTGCACTGGAACACTTTTGGAACGGCTGGGCAGCAAGCCGCAGGGAGAAGGATATCGTGCTCATAGTATGTGGAAGCGCCACATCGTGGATCACGAAGAAACTCCTAAAAGACAAAGGTGGGTTGCGAGGACGATTGACAGAGAAAATAAAGGTCAATCCTTTTACTTTAGCGGAGTGCGAGCAATATGCCAATGCTGCAGGATTAGGTTTGGTGCGAAAGGACATACTTGAGGCATACATGATTCTTGGCGGCATTCCCTATTATTGGAGTTTCCTCAAGCGTGGCCTGAGCATAAGTCAGAACATCGACCAGCTTTTCTTCACAGAAGATGCCAAACTTAAAGATGAGTTCCAGGCATTGTATCACATCTTGTTCAAACGTCCGGAAAACTATCTCAAGGTGATTGAAGCACTGACGAAACGCAAGGCAGGGTTGACACGAGACGAAATCTTGAAAATGTCGAAACTGAAAGATGGGGGGGCGTTTACACAAGTACTCGAAGAGCTTGAAGAGTGCGGATTCTTGCGCAGATACATTGCGTTTGGCAAGGAAGAACAAGGCGCTGTCTTTCAGTTGATAGACAACTACACCCTCTTTTATTATCACTGCATCCAAAAGAATGCGTTCAGCGATGAGAGCTATTGGACGCATACCTATCTCAGCAATGAGCACAACGCATGGAAGGGACTTGCTTTTGAGCGTGTCTGCCTGCAACACACCATGCAAATCAAACAGGCTCTGAGCATCGCTGGCATTGTGTCGAATGTATGTTCATGGAGAGGCAGTGATGCACAGATTGACCTATTGATAGCAAGAGGCGATAATGTGATAAACGTATGCGAGATGAAATATTGCGACGAGACATACAGCATTGACAAAGCGTATGCCGGGAAATTGCAGAATAAGCTCTCCGCCTTCCGCACCAGCACCTCCACACGCTGTGCTCTGCATGTCACAATGGTCACCACCTATGGCGTTGCGCACAATCAGTATTGGAACTGCGTACAGAGCGAGGTGACAATGGACGATTTGTTCAGATAAAGCGTTATTACGAATTATGACTGCGAAGCTTGATGAGACGCATGTCGAATAACTATGAACTTTGAATTATGAATTATGAACTATAATACAATTCTTGTCGTGGATGACAATCCTGCCATCCTTACTGCAGTGAAGATTTGTCTCGGTGGTGTGTTTGAACGCATCATCACACTTTCCAAGCCCGATGTTATCCTGCCCACTATCCAGCAAGAGCCTGTCGATGCGATACTGCTCGACATGAACTTCTCTCTTGGTGTCAATTCCGGTCAGGAGGGTATGATGTGGCTCTCTGCCATTCATCGCAAGCACCCGCAGATTCCTATCATACTGATAACGGCGTATGCTGATGTTCAACTTGCGGTGAGAGGACTGAAGAATGGGGCTGCTGACTTTGTTACCAAGCCATGGGACAACGACGAGCTCATACGTAAGCTCAAGGATGCCATCGACAAGACAAAGGAGGTCATACCGCTTGACGAACTTGAACGCGAGCACGTCAGAAATGTTGTGGATAAGTGTCACGGCAATATGAGTAAGGCTGCCGAATTGCTTGGCATCACACGCCAGACACTGTATAATAAGTTGAGAATCAAAAGCTAAAAAAGAGAAAAGAGAAGAAAGAAGAGAGAAGAGAATCTGGAAGGGTTGGATTTTTCCCACTTAATTCTTCTCTCTTAATTCTCCCCAAATAATTCTTCTCTCTTCTCTTTTCTCTCTTAATTCTTCTCTTTTAAATGCCATGAATTGGTTGGATACTATACTATATATTGTACTTCCCCTCGCTGGATTGGTCGTGGTACTTCTGTTTTACCGCCATCAATGCAAGCTGCGTGACAGGGCGCAGATGATGCGTGATGCCATGCGCCACCGCGACTTTATGTTTCGCCTTCCCACCAAGCGTATGTTTTTTGGAGAGAAGGCATTGCAGGAGGCGCTGAATGACATGGGCCTGGAGATTCAGAAGCTTGTGGCACACAATGAAGTGGAGTCATGGCAACGACTCACCCGTGTATTGACCCACGAGATAATGAACGCAACCGCCCCCATACAATCCATCAGTCAGGCATACCTGCATAGTCCTCACATCAAGGGTTCACCTTACGAGGAGGGCATACAGGCCATCCACGAAACTACCCTCACCCTTTCGGCATTTGTGGACAGCTACCGCAAGCTGACCCAGCTACAGGAGCCTGTCATCAAGGATGTCAACCTCTCGGCATTCTGCCAAAGTATCGCCGCACTCTATCCCGACCTGAAATGGGACATCAGCATTCCGTCCAACCTGATTGTCAAGGCTGACGACACCCTGCTCCGCCAGGTATTCATCAACCTCGCAAAGAATGCCATAGAAGCGGAGGCAAAGGCCATCGGTATGGAATGGAAAGGTAAGTTGTTCGTCAGCAACAACGGGCACACCATCCCCGACGAAGTGGCACAAGAGATATTCATTCCCTTCTTTACGACCAAATCGACAGGCTCCGGCATTGGTCTCTCACTCTCCCGACAAATCCTTCTCATGCAAGGCATGACGCTCACCCTGCGCGAACATCCCCTCAAAGGCTACAACGTCACCTTCATAATAGAAAGTGAGAGGTAGCAACGCAAAAAAGCCACACACCTCACCCTAAACTTACAAATGAGGTATGTGGCTTCCGCGCTCGTAGGCGCAAAGACTTACACTATTACTTGAGAACGAACTCTACGCGGCGGTTCTTGGCACGTCCAGCCTCTGTCTTGTTGTCGGCCACAGGTTCGTGCGATCCCTTACCAGTGGCTTTGAGGTTGAAACCGTCAACACCCAAGCCCTCAAGAGCCTTGACGATAGCCTCTGCACGCTTCTGGCTGAGGGGGTCGTTAACCTTGTCAGAGCCTTGGTTGTCGGTGTGACCAATCACCTCGAAACGAGCCTTGGGGTTCTTCTTCATGTAGTCGGCCACCTTCATGATCTCAATCATTGACTCTGACTTGAGGTCAGCCTTGCCAGTCTCGAAGAGGATGTTGTTGGTCACGAACTTACCTGTCTGCTGAATAGCCTTGGCGATAGCATCTGCCGAAGCATCGGTAGCATTACGGTCGTAGAGTTCCTGAGCACCATGGGCAATGATAACATTCTTGAGATAGGTTGGACGGGGGGCACTACTACTAAAGAATGTCATCCATCCTGCACCAGCCTTGGCATTGGGCACGTTGATGACTCTCTTGCCATCCACATAGAATTTCAGCGCACGCTTGTTGAATGACACAGCAAAATGGTGCCACTTGCCATCATTGATTGTACCTGCATTTGCTGTAGAGCGTCCTTGTTTGTCCCGGTTATCTGCTGCACTTAAATTAGCATAGCTACAAGTAATATCCTGGGTATCATAAGCAAAGTTATATTCAAACGTATAGATTTCATCATCGCGACTGAATTCTGGTGCCATAATGTCTATTTCAACACTGGAGGCTCCATCTTTTGGTCTATCATCATAGAGCATGTCGTACTCTATGGTAAACACCTCACCCAGATAGTTCTTTGGCTGACCCTTTATAAGGGGTTTAATCCAAGAGTCTGCCTGATCCATGGCAATGCAATACTCACCATTGATTTTAGCAATCTCAGCATTACCACGCTCAAGATCCCACTTGCTGGGGAACTCGCCAACCTGCTCACCCTTCATGTCGTCCTGGAACACAATGACCGAACCGCGAACGAAGTCGCTCTTTGCACTCTCAATGTCATTCTGCGCATCATTGGCCTTGCTGGCTGGCACGGCCTCAGCCTTGTTTGCCTTGGCAGGCTTGCCATTGAGCACACCGTCGATGGTTTGGTCTATGGTGCGGTCAATCTTATCGGTGACTTTCTCCTTCACTTTATCCTTGATTCTACCCAAGATGCCCTGAGCCTGAGCCTCGCTTGCACTCAATGCGGCAAATGCAAAGGCCATAAGAAATACTTTCTTCATAACTACAATTTTTAAGTGCTTTTATTAGTTTGTTTTTATAATTATTTCAAAATTAGTGATTTTGGCTACAAAGTTAAACATTAATTTTGTTCCAGCAAAAAAAACGTCATATCTTTGTTCATTTTATCGCCAAAGATGTGGAAATTGGTATCAAATAGCATTTTCAGCCACATTTTACGTTTCCGACTGCAAAGGTAGGGCTTTTTGCGCGATTGTGCAATACCCCAAATGGGGGTAATTCACAACAAAAACCACCCTTTGACATATTGGGTTCGATTACTGAGATAAAATTCTACATGTTTTTCTTGGCTGCATCAATAATAATGCGTAAATTTGCATGCAGAACAAGCAAGTGTGGTATCGCAATACGAATTGCCACCCAAATAGTAACTATTAATCACTATAATTTAACATTAAAATGAAAAGACTACAGTTTATTTTCGCACTCGCCTTGACAGCACTTCCTGCCATGGCAAAAGACAACACCCCTGCACTCATCACCACAGTTCAGCAGCAAGATGGCATAACCGCCTCTTTACAGTCGCAGTTTAATGAGACAAAGCAGCTCGTGGTCAATGCCCCCACACACTTCAATGGCATGGAACTGCCCATCAGCAACACCAAGAAGGTGACGCTCACCGTGGTAAAATCCACCCCCAACGGCTTTGGCAGCGATGACGAAGAGGCCTGGATCAATGAGCATCGCAGCGGTATGTCGTATCGCCGGTATTGGTTTGGCGACATGAAGCCCACCGAGAAGACCCAGAAGTTCTACAACATGCCCCTTACGCTGGGCAACCTGTGGAGGGCCACAGTAGAGGAGCACGATGGCTATAACGTATTCCTCTATGGCGAACATAAATTCCCCGACATGGAATGTGGCTACGACCCTTACCTGGCTGTCGTAACCAATCCCGAGGTGACACGCATCGAGAGGGTTATCAGCTTCAGCAATGTGCGCGATGCCTTCAAGAAGATTGTGATGACGAACGTCTCGGGCGGTTTCTCCGATTTTGCCACCCCTGCATACTATGGCTGTACCTTTGAGGGTAACACGATGTATGTGGCCATCTCGCACAACACCTATTCAAGCTCGTCAAGGGGCAAGAACTCATATCTCGCCGCTATCGACATCACCACGGGCAAGATAAAGTGGATGACCAAACCGCTGACATGCAACTCGCAGTTCGTCATTACCGGAAACAGCATCATCTGCGGCTACGGTTTCTCGGGCGAAAAGCACTTCGTGTATGTGGTAGACAAGAACACGGGCAGAAGAGCCAGCACCGTGCTGGTAAAGAAGAGCCCCGAACTGTTCTCTATCATGGGCACGAAAGTGTACAGTCGCATGTATGCCTTCGACTACACGTTCAATATGAAATAAGGGGATAACTCACAATGCACAATTGGCAACATCGCGCAGCTAATTGTGCATTGTTCATTGTGAATTATATTGCCAACTCAATTCTTGTGTGCTGACTTGCGCCATTGTGAAGGCGACATGGCAAAGCGCTTGCGGAAGGAACGCGAGAAAACGGATTGATTGCTGAAACCGCTCTGCAAGGCAACCGACTCTATGTTCAAGTCAGGATCGTTCAGCAACACCAAACTCTCCTGCAAACGAAACTCGTTTACATATTCGTAGAAGGAGCAACCCACCACACGATTGATGTACTGACTGAGATAGGTTCGGTTGACACCTACCCGCTCGGCAAGCGTCACAATATCCAACTCCGACTGACGGTACAGATGCTCTTCTTGCATCAATCTGTTAAGATTCTCCACCCACAAAGGTACCCTTGCTGCCACCTCATCGGTTTCCTCTTCCTCATCGGGAGGCATCTCTTCCTCCTCATCAACGTCCTCACCAGCCACATCCGCTGGCAAAGCCTCCGAAAGAGGCGGCGCAGAAGCAACAGGCATCACATCTTCCTCCGTGACAGGATTATCGGTCGGACTGACGGCCACGACCTCGGCATCCTGAACGGTTTCTGCACCCTCATTCTGCTTCACACGGGCAGAGGTCTCTGAAAGACGTCCTTCCAATTGCATCAGCTTATCCCTTGCCCCAATCTCATCGGTGATCATATTAAACTCTTCCTGCTGCAAGGCATACATGGTGAAACGCAGCATAAGACCAATAAGCAACAGGTAATATACAATCCAAACCCATTGCATGTACGGAAACAGCACGATGTAAGTACAAAGCACACCCAGCAACTGGGCAGGTATGGTGAGCTGTCGGAACCAAAGAGTAGTTTTGTGCGACACGTTGGAGTACTTCTCAAGCATCTTCTTATCCCACATTTGAAGGTAGTAAAGAGAAATGAAAAACAACAGCAGTTGCCAGAAGTAGGTTACCGCGAAAGCAATCCAATACACCATAGGATTACTATACTGGAAGACGAAGTTAATGACCAATAAAAATATATAAGGTAACGAATAGGTCACCCAATGCCACACCTTCACCCTGGCCTGCATCAGCACCAAGGCCTCAATGGTCAGGAAACCATAGCTTGCCAAGGCCGCAATGTCTATGACTGCCTGCCACATGTCGTTCTGATAGGGAAGAAGACAAGTGGTCAGAGTTTGCAGCAAAAGGTTAATAAAAACGCCCAAGGTAAATACACCAATGTATTTCTGCTTTCGGTTGGGCTTGGTGCGCAAACCATCCACGTGGAACCAACTTCCACGAAAAAGTGCCACCGTAGCCATCAAAGCAACCATAGTTGCAGCACCCATCAACGCAAATAAAAGAAAAGATAGTTGTGGTATCATGATGCAAATTTAATATTTTTCAATTTCAGAACAAAAACAAATGGCAATATTTTTTTGTCTTTGCGTAAATTTTTGTCTTTGCGTACACGATATTTGTCATATCGTATATAATTTTTGATTAAAAGTATAAAATTTCGGATATTTATACCAAAAAATTTGGTAATCAAAAAAATGTTCGTACCTTTGCATTGTCAAAACAAAGAGAAAACAACATATATTATATATTAGATTAGGGGTTGATTGTCGTGAGACACGTAAATCTCATTTTTATCTCATTTCTTCATATAGAAATATCTTATCTCCAATTTAATCAGAAATGAGTTAAAGGTTGAATATTTGCATATTAATATCACCGAATCATTTATGATTATGATCTAGCTAAAGGGAGGGTGTCGTGAGACAGCCTCTTTTTTTTATTCACAATTGGCTGGCGCGACGTTGTGGGTGAACACAAAGACGTGGAGAAGCAAAGTTTTAAAAGTATTGATTTTGGTTGAGTGAGTTTTCCTGAGGATTGGAAGCCCCCTCCCCTTTGGGGGAGGGCGGGGGGAGAGGCTTCTCTTATTTTCGTTAGGGGGTCGTTCTATTTTCTCGTGCGAATGATGGCATGCTTGCCATCGTGCATAGTAGTGGCAAAGAGATACACATCGCCACCCTCCTTCAGCTTGAGCCTCTTGCGCAGCTCTGCCACGGTGGCAGGGAAGTTACGCACCGTGAGGTTAGCCTTAATGATGCCCGAAAGCATCTGCTTCAATCCTGCCTTGCTGAAGTCGCCTATCTGCTCTATGCGGAACGCACGTCCTGGAAAGCCCTCCACATACTGCTCGCTCACGAAAAGATTGCTCATGGCATGCAGCTTGGCCACACCCAGATGCTGGCACAGGTAATCCTGCACACCAGCCTTCAGCACGGAGGCATTAGGCTCATACAGGTAATGCGCCTCGAATTGTCCCGTCCAGATGTCGGGAACCACCCTTTCGTCATTCTCCAACACCGAGAAGCATTCATTTCCACCTGAAACGTCATTCCCCAACACCGAGAAACACTCATTTTCACCTGAAACGTCATGGGCGTCCAACCTCAAGTCGGCACAATGATAGGTCACGCCCTCACTACGTTCCCCGTTGTCGATCACCAGCAGCACCTCCTTGCACTCACCCTGCACGCTCACCACATGCACCTGCGACACATTTCGCAGCTGCCGGACGGCCTGGGTGATGTCGAGCATGGGCGACAGCTTCAGCACCACGAAACGCGCACAGCGGCGCAGCTCGTCCTGCAGCGTGACGACGTTGGGCGTACAGTCCTCCAAAGCCACCACCTTGCGCCCTACGTCGTCACGACGGGCAGGATCAAGATAGACAAGCGTGTGCGAGGAACAAGCCTCAGCGGCATACAAGGCAAGGTCGATGGGCGACCTGTCGTTGACCACAACGGCATGGTGCATGCCAAGCAGGTCGAAGTTATGGCGGGCGATGTCGCAGAGATGTGGCTGCATCTCCACATACACAGCCTTGCGGAACGAGCTTGCCATGTAGCTGAAGTCGATGCCAAAGCCTCCTGTGAAATCGGCCAGAAGGTCACGTTCCGCCTCGCTCAGCAGACGCTCCACCACCCTTTGCTTATACAAGGCGGTAGCCTCGCTCGAACATTGCTCCATGCTGATGCGGGGAGGGAACCACACGCCTTCCGTAGCCGCCCATCGAGGCAGCTTCCTACGTGCTTGCTGCCACCCTTCTATCTGCTGAAGGCACCAGAGCGCGTCGATGCCCTCTGGTGCCTTCTTCAAAGCCAGTGCCCGCACATTGTCTGTGCGATGCTTGTCTATGTATTCCTCGTTAGTCAAAATATCAAAAAGGTAATGCTATCCACACATCAGCAGGATGATGAGCTGTGCCGTAAGGATGCGCATGAACATACTCAGGGGATACACGGTAGAGTAACCCACGGCAGGTGCCTCGTTGCCTGCCGTCTGGTTGGCAAAGGCAAGTGCTGGGGGGTCGGTGGTACTACCGGCAATAAGACCCATCAGGGTGCAGTAGTTCAGCTTCAGGCACTTACGCGCCACCACACCCATGATGAGGATGGGCAGGACGGTAATGATGAATCCGCACCACACATAGGTCAGTCCGTCACCATTGGCCACCGTATCGACGAAGTTTGCACCGGCCTTGATGCCCACGCTGGCAAGGAAGAGTGCCAGACCTATCTCGCGCATCATCAGGTTGGCACTGGTGGTGGTATAGGCGTTTATCTTGAACTTATAGCCGTAGGCACCAATGGCGATGGCTATACACAAGGGACCACCTGCCAGGCCCAGCTTCACGGGAGTGGGCACACCAGGAAGGGCAATGGGTATGGCGCCAAAGATGATACCGATGAAGATGCCGATGAAGATGGCTGCCACATTGGGGTGGTCGAGCGTCTTCATACTGTTACCCATCTTCGAGGCTACACGCTCCACAGCATCCTCAGGACCCACGCACACCAGTCGGTCGCCAATCTGCAGGCGCAGGTTGCTCTCGGCAAAGAGGTTCATGTCGCCACGGCGAACGCGCGTTACGTTGACACCATGAAGACTGCTGAAGTGCAGCTCACCCAGCGTCTTACCGTTTATGCCGGGCTGTGTCACAAGTATGTGCTTGCTGACCATGGGCACGTCCTGCTCCTCCCACTCCACGGGCTCCTCCGGACCGATAAATGCCTTGATGGCCTCGGCATCTGCCTCAGCGCAAGTGATGTACAGCTTATCATCATCGCCCAGGATGGTATGGCGGTTGGGGATGCTCACATGTCCGTTTTGCAAGATACGGCTGCACACGAAGTCACGCCCCAGGAACTGACGCACCTGATAGATGGTCTTGCCCAGCAGATAGGGGTTTCGGGCAGCTACCGTCATGCGGTGAGGGATGGCATGTGGGTTGGCTGCCTTCTCCTGCTCTATGGCTTCCTGCTCTTTCTTGAGCGAGGTACCTGTGATATAGCGAATCACGATGGTGGCAGCAATAATGCCCACCACGCCCAGAGGATAGGCGCAGGCATATCCGTTGGCTATCACGGGAACCGACTCACCGAAGCCGCCATTGGCTGCCACCGTGGAGCATGCCTCGGTAGCCGCACCCAGACCGGGTGTGTTGGTGATGGCTCCGCAGAGCACGCCCACCATCATGGCAAGGTTCTGACTGTTCTCGCCCTCGGGGGCATCACCCTTATAGAAAATCATGAAATACAGTATGATACAGCATGCCACGTTGAGCAGGATGATGCCAAGGGCAATGAGGTTCATCTTTACGCCACCAGCCTTGAAACTGCTCACAAAGCCCGGTCCTACCTGCAAACCGATGCAATAGACAAAGAGAATAAGACCGAAGTCCTGCACGAAGGTAAGCACGTTGGCCGTCCCGGTAAATCCGCAATGTCCTGCCACAATACCGGCAAAGAGCACGAAGGTAACACCCAGCGAGATGCCATTCTTCTTGCCACCAATCTTCATGCGACCGAGGAAGATACCCACGGCGATTACAATGGCATAGAGAAGCACTATGTGCCCTACTCCATCAGTTTCAGTAAAGAGTTTCTGTAACCATTCCATAACAATAAACAATCATTTTTTTCAAAGACACTCCGTTAGTTGGACAACGTTGCGGACACTCTCTCCGCTCATCTCCAGCACGTAATTCATAAAAACTAATGCAAAATTACAAAAAAAGGAAATACGCGCATACATATTCCTTAAAAAATGTAAAAAAAATACTGATTATTTGCTATCTGAGTCCTTTGCACGCTTTGGGGAGGCGCAATTTAGAGCGAGTTGCCTTTTTTATGGCAACTCGCAATAAATTAAAGAATCAAATGAATCGAAGACGCTACGCGCCGCAAGGGTTAGTCTGAGACAGGGCGAACCGGGAACCCGAGGTAAAGATTGCTGTAGTCCGACGGATCGACGAGCGACAAGTAGAAGTACAGGCCGTAGGCGCGGTCGGTATTGCCCGTGTAGAGCGACGAAGACCAATAGTTGCCACCCGAACCACCTTTTTTGTGCAACGTGTCGCTCGCGCGGCCAGAGGCGGGGAAGAAAAGCTTGTTTGTACCATCGCAGAAGAGAAGACCTGCTACGCCATCGTAATCGTTGCACCAGTAGATGCCCTTGTCGGTGGTTGACTTGCTGCCTATGGGGAGAGTACCAGAAATCCAGCTTCCTGTACCACCACAAGCGGCATAGAGATCCTTGAAATCCTGATTGGTAGGCGTGCGCCAGCCTTCACCCCAGTCGGCATGGCTCGTCACTGCATCGTGGGCGGCATCGAGCGTGGTGCCAGTATATGAGGGGTAATTGCTGTTGTTGTATGGCTTGCTGATGCCTGTAAGCGTAGCCGTATTGCCTGACCAACTGATGCCCGTGTAGCGAGGAGTCGTCTCACCCCAGGCATAGAAGTCGCCGGCACAGGTGGCATAGCTGCCAGCCACGGTGGTAGCGCCGAGGTTCATCGTAGCCCATTTCT